>JBAXON010000009.1:0-27385 GCA_037133255.1 Deltaproteobacteria bacterium | reverse complement strand
CCTTGCCGATCTGTTTGGATCATATTCAATCGCGGCAACCTTTGCCGGGATATCCGTTTTATTGCGACAGAAATCAATTATTCGATATTTACGTTTATGACCACCGCCAATATATCTTGCCGTAATGCGGCCATAACTATTGCGCCCACCAGATTTTCTCAACGGTTTGAGTAAACTTTTTACCGGCTCAGTAGATGTGATCTCTGCAAAATCTGCGACACTCTGAAATCTTCTGCCTGGTGATGTCGGTTTGTACTTGATAATTGCCATTAGCCTAATCCTTAATCATTTCTTAAACGCCTTCGGTAATTTCTATACGGCTGCCAGCAGCTAGCGTAACGATTGCCTTTTTCCAGGAACTCTTATGACCTGTAATTCTGCCTGATCTTTTTACTTTTCCTAAAACATGCAGAACACGGACAGCATCAACTTTAACTTTAAATAATTTTTCCACAGCGTCACCAATTTGAACCTTATTGGCCTTCCTGTCGACTTCAAAATGATATTTATTGAACTCTTCTTTTGCCGCCGTGCTTTTTTCTGTAACCAATATTTTTTTTATTATTTTATGTACTTCCATTATGCAAGCAATGCCCCCTCAATCTTTTTTACAGAGGGTTCAAGAAGGATTAAATGCTCATGATTTAAAATATCGTAAACATTAATTCCTTCCGACCTGATCATTTTAACGTTTCTGAGGTTTCTTGACGACTTCAGCAATACTAAATTTTCACTATCTATAACAAAAAGCGCCTTCTTAAAACCAAACAGATCAACAACACTTTTGAATTCACGTGTGCTTATTTTCTCCATTGGAAAATCCCGAAGAATCAGCATTTTTTCTTCTTTGAGCTTCATGCTGAGCGCACTGATTACAGCTTTTTTACGAATTTTTTTTGGTATGCTGTAAGAATAATCCCGCGGGTGAGGTCCAAAAACAATTCCGCCGCCTCTCCAAATAGGCGATCTTGTCGTTCCTGCTCTGGCTCTGCCTGTTCCTTTTTGCCGCCAGGGCTTTTTCCCGCCGCCACTGACATCATGCCTGGTTTTGGTAGAAGCAGTTCCGGAGCGCCGCGCCGCTAATTGCATTTTGACTACATCGTAAAGGATTGCTTCATTGATTTCAGCGCCAAAAACAGCGTCATTTAAATCGACTTTAGCGACTTTATTATTTTGAATATCGAAAACATCTGCGACTGCCATGTGTATAACTCCAGTTACTTAAGCACTTTTTTTCTTGGCTTGTTTAATTATCACAAATCCATTTTTACTACCGGGGATAGAACCTTTCAACAAAAGCAAATTTCTGTCTGCTCGAACCTGCCAAACCTGCAGATTCTGAATAGTTTTCCGAACACAACCCATGTGGCCGGGCAACTTTGTTCCTTTAAATACTCTCGACGGATCAGCGCTGGCACCGATGGAACCAGGTGCTCTATGGAACATGGAACCATGTGTTGCTCTACCACCGTGGAACCCATGCCTCTTGATAACACCTTGAAAACCTTTACCTTTGGAAGTGGCGGCAACATCAACAAAATCACCTGCCTGAAAAATATCAGCACTGATTTCCTGCCCTACTTCATAGGTTCCTGCTTCTGCCGGAAATTCTTTGAGCTCCCGGAAATAACCCTTGTTTGCTTTATTAAAATGACCCTGCAGCGGTTTTGTAACATTCTTTTGCTTAGTCCTGCCGTAACCAATCTGAATTGCGTCATAGCCATCTTTTGCTTTAGTCTTAACCTGCAAAATAACTGACGGCTCCACTTCCACAGCAGTTACTCCGACGGCAGCTCCATCATCCGCGAATATCTGTGTCATTCCGAGCTTTTTCCCGATTATTCCTTTGTTCATCGCTTCATCCAACTTTTTCGATAACTATACAGCAAATATCTTTCGTTTTGAAGAGTGGTAAGAATTATTGCCACATCTTCACACTTAAAACGCATCTACGCTTTTATTTCCACATCCACCCCGGCGGAAAGATCCAGTTTCATCAACGCATCTACCGTTGCCTGAGTGGGCTCGACAATATCAATCAGTCTCTTATGTGTTCGAATTTCAAACTGCTCTCGGGATTTTTTATCTACATGCGGTGAGCGGTTTACACAATACTTATTGATTTCTGTAGGCAGGGGAATAGGACCGGCGACACGAGCACCGGTTTTTTTTGCCGTTTCTACAATTTCTTCAACAGAACGATCCAACAGTTTATAGTCGTAAGCTTTAAGGCGAATTCTAATCTTTTGTTCTTTCATTGATCTGATAACCTATCCTCTTTTATGCAATAATCTTGCTTACGACTCCGGCACCAACAGTTCTTCCACCCTCACGAATAGCGAATCTCAATTGCTCTTCCATTGCTATGGGCATAATCAGCTCGATGCTCATTTTAACATTATCACCGGGCATAACCATTTCAACGCCTTCCGGCAAAGTGGCAACACCGGTTACATCCGTTGTGCGGAAATAAAACTGTGGACGATAGCCGGAGAAAAATGGCGTGTGACGCCCGCCTTCTTCTTTTGTTAAAACGTAAACAGCAGCTTCAAATTTTGTATGCGGAGTAATTGATGCGGGCTTTGCAATAACCTGCCCTCTTTCCACTTCTTCACGCTTTATACCTCTTAAAAGCAAGCCAACATCATCGCCGGCCCTGCCTTCATCAAGTATCTTGCGGAACATTTCTATTCCCGTAACAACTGTTTTAAATGTAGGTCTGATGCCGATTATTTCGACTTCTTCACCAACTTTGACAATACCTCTGTCCACTCTTCCCGTCACAACTGTACCACGTCCGGAAATTGTGAAAACATCACCAACCGGCATCAGGAAAGGTTTTTCTGTATCACGTTTCGGTTGCGGAATGTAGGTATCAACAGCATCCAGAAGTTCCCAAATCGATTTTGCGTCAGCGGAAGCGGAATCATCTGTCTCCAAAGCCTTAAGCGCCGAACCACGAATAATAGGAATATCATCACCGGGAAACTCATATTGAGTTAAAAGTTCTCTTAATTCCAATTCAACTAAATCAAGAAGTTCAGGATCGTCAACTAAATCAACTTTATTGAGGTAAATGACAACATAAGGAACCTGAACCTGACGGGCAAGGAGAATGTGCTCTCTGGTTTGGGGCATGGGACCATCGGAAGCTGCAACAACCAGAATAGTTCCGTCCATGTGCGCGGCTCCTGAAATCATGTTCTTAATATAATCGGCGTGACCGGGGCAATCCACGTGAGCGTAATGCCTCTTGTCCGTCTCATATTCCACGTGAGAAATATTGATTGTTACTCCACGTTCCTTTTCTTCCGGAGCATTATCAATAGAATCGAAAGGTCTAAATTCCGCAAATCCTTTCTTGGCCAAATGCTTGGTTATTGCGGCTGTTAACGTTGTCTTACCATGATCAACGTGACCGATTGTTCCTATATTAAAATGCGGCTTAGTCCTTTCAAATTTTTTCTTTGCCATGTCACCTTTCCTCCTTAACTTTGAATGGTTAGTTCGTTTATCTTTTAAATTATATTAAAACTTATAATGTGCAAATGCTTTATTTGCTTCAGCCATCTTATGCACACTTTCTCTCTTTTTTATTGCTCCACCGCGGTTACTTGCCGCATCCATTAGTTCACCGGCAAGTTTTTCTCTCATCGTTTTTTCCGTTCGGTCCTGGGCATTTGTAATCAACCAGCGAATTGCCAGTGCTGTGCGTCGTGCCGGCGCTACTTCTGTCGGAACCTGATAGGTAGAACCGCCAACACGTCTGGACTTTACTTCAATAACCGGTTTAACATTACTAACCGCTTTTTCAAAAAGTTCAACCGGCTGCTCTTTCAATTTTTTTTCCATAATATCAAAAGCGCCGTACAAAATACTTTCAGCCACACTTTTCTTGCCCCGTTTCAACAACGAATTTACAAATTTTGCAACTAGTTTATTATTAAACTTAGGATCGGGCAAAACATCCCTTTTTTCTACTTCTCGTCTTCTCGGCATTTAACTATCCCCGTTCAGCTCGGCTTTTTAGCGCCGTACTTTGATCTACTCTGTTTGCGATCTTGAACACCTACAGCATCAAGTGTACCTCTGACAATATGATACCTGACACCGGGCAAATCTTTAACTCTGCCCCCACGTACTAAAACAACTGAATGCTCCTGCAGATTATGACCAATACCTGGAATATAAGAAGTCACTTCATATCCGCTGGTTAAACGAACCCTAGCCACTTTCCTTAAAGCTGAATTTGGCTTCTTGGGGGTTGTCGTATATACCCTGACACATACACCGCGACGTTGCGGCGAACCCGCCAGCGCCGGTGTATTTGTCTTCTTTTGTATCTTGGTTCTGCCTTTGCGAACCAATTGACTGATTGTCGGCATTTTCCCTCCCGATCGAAATCTCACCACTACTTCATAAACAGCAGCAAATCTGCGGTAACTATCAACTCAAATCATTTCTGTCAAGCTTTTTTCTCAGTTTTTTTAATTTATTCTATAATCGCTTCAGCTTCAACATCTCCGGCTTGTATACCGAGCTTCCGGTACATAACAAGACCCGTACCTGCCGGTATCAACCGGCCCATAATAACGTTTTCTTTCAAGCCCCTGAGGTAGTCTGTCTTACCTGCAAGCGATGCTTCTGTCAGTACTCTGGTGGTTTCTTGGAAGGAAGCGGCAGAAATAAAACTTTGGGTACTGAGCGATGCCTTGGTAATACCTAAAAGTAATGGTTCACCTACAGCCGCGCGTCCGCCTTGAGCCGTGACTTTTTCGTTTTCTTCTTGAAAACGGTAGCGCTCAACTTGTTCATCGGTAATGAAAATTGTGTCACCAGGATCGTTTACCTTCACCCTGCGCAACATTTGACGAACAATTACTTCCATGTGCTTATCATTAATCTTAACACCTTGCAAACGATAAACTTCCTGCACTTCATCAACCAGATATCTGGCCAGTTCCTTTTCACCTTTTATCGCTAAAAGATCATGAGGATTGTTCACACCATCCATCAAAGCATCACCTGGTGTAACACGATCGCCTTCCTGAACGCTGATGTGTTTACCTTTAGCAATAAGGTATTCTTTTTCTTCGCCGATTTCCGGAGTCACAATAATTTTACGTTTACCTTTCGCATCTTTGCCATAGGAAACAACACCATCAATTTCACTAATGACAGCAAAGTCTTTAGGCTTACGGGCTTCAAACAATTCCGCAACCCGTGGCAAACCTCCCGTGATGTCCTTCGTCTTTGTTGTTTCGCGCGGGATTTTTGCGACTATGTCACCGGCGAGAACCGCATCACCTTCGGATACAACCAGATTTACTCCTACTGACAAGAAATAGCGTGCCGCGGAACCGGTACTGGCAAGTTTTGCTGTTTTACCCTTGCTGTCTTTGATCGAAACTCGCGGCCTCAAATCACCGCCTTTGAACTCAACAATAACTTTACGGGATAATCCGGTGACTTCATCAAGTTGTTCCTGCATCGTTTTGCCTTCGTTGATGTCACCGAATTTAATTGTTCCATCCACTTCAGCCAGAATAGGAATGGAGAATGGATCCCATTCCGCGATTAATTGTCCACGCTTAACTGTATTGTTGTCGCTTACTTTCAGATGGGCGCCATAAGGCACTGTATATTTGCCACGGTTGCGTTGCTGATCGTCTAAAACATGAATTTCGCCATGTCGGTTCATAACAACAAAATCATTATCCCTTGTTTTAACCGTATTCAAATTAACGAACTTAATTAAACCATCATGTCGCGCTTCCAATTTGGAATGTTCGTCAAATTTTGCAGTTCCACCAATATGGAATGTTCTCATTGTCAACTGCGTACCCGGTTCACCAATGGATTGAGCAGCTACAATACCTACTGCTTCACCAATATTAACCAGATGGCCATGAGCCAGATCGCGACCATAGCACATGGTGCAAACACCATGCTTGGCGCGACAACTTAAAACTGATCGAATATTAACTCTTTCGATGCCGGAACGATCAATCTTTTCCGCCAGCGCTTCATCAATAGCTTCGTTGGATTTAACAATAACTTCTCCGGTAAAAGGATCTTTAATTTCCTGCAGGGCGACTCTACCCAACACTCGCTCTCCGGCTGTTTCTATCATTTCTCCGCCTTCCATCAGAGCGGAAACATAAATACCGTCAACCGTTTCGCAATCCTGTTCGGTGATGATACAGTCCTGAGCCACATCTACCAGTCTTCTAGTCAGATAACCGGAGTTTGCTGTTTTCAGCGCCGTATCAGCCAAACCCTTGCGGGCTCCGTGGGTGGAAATGAAATATTGCAGTACGGTCAGACCTTCACGGAAATTGGCTGTAATAGGCGTTTCAATAATTTCTCCAGATGGCTTAGCCATAAGTCCACGCATACCGGCCAATTGCCGCAACTGCTGGCCAGAACCTCTGGCACCGGAATCGGCCATCATATAAATCGGGTTGAAACTTTCAATGCTACGCTTTTTACCACCGGCACCGGTAATATCTTCCGTACTTATACCACTCAACATTTCGGCAGCAATTTTCTCTGTTGCTTGCGCCCATATATCAATAACCTTGTTATAGCGTTCACCATCGGTTATCAAACCATCCATGTATTGTTTGTGAATCTTGAGCACGTCTTTGTCGGCTTGCAAAACAATGCTCTTTTTATGTTCCGGGATAATCATATTGCCAACGGCAAAAGAAAGTCCGGAAATAGTGGCATACTTGAAACCTAAATCCTTCAGCCTGTCCGCCAGCAATACTGTTGTCTTATCACCGCATAGACGGTAGCAATGATCAATAAGGTTTGCGAGCTCCTTCTTGTTCATTAATTTATTGACTTCATCAAAAGAAATTTCTCCAGGAATTATTTCTGCAAGAATAATTCTGCCTACTGTCGTATCTTTTAATTCCGAGTTAATACGTACTTTAATGCGCGCATGCAAATCTACTGCTCCGGAATCAATTGCCAAACGTACTTCTTCCGGACAGGAAAATACCATGCCCTCACCCTTAACTTCGTTTTTGGCGCGGGTTAGATAATAAATCCCCAAAACAATATCCTGACTGGGAATAATAATTGGCTTTCCATTAGCCGGTGAAAGGATATTATTAGTGGACATCATAAGAACACGCGCTTCTGTTTGCGCTTCAATGGACAATGGAATATGGACAGCCATCTGATCCCCGTCAAAGTCGGCATTGAAAGCAGTGCAAACCAGCGGATGCAGCCTAATTGCCTTACCTTCAATTAACACCGGCTCAAATGCTTGCATCCCCAAGCGATGCAAAGTTGGCGCACGATTGAGAATAACCGGGTACTCGCGTACAACCTCATCTAGCGCATCCCATACCTCAGCTGTTTCTCTTTCGACCATTTTCTTGGCACTTTTTACAGTAGTAACATATCCCTTATCCAGTAGACTATTATAAACAAACGGCTTAAAAAGTTCGAGGGCCATCTTTTTGGGTAAACCGCATTGATGCAGCCTCAAATCAGGACCAACGGTAATTACCGAACGGCCTGAATAATCAACTCTTTTACCCAGTAAATTCTGGCGGAAACGTCCCTGTTTACCCTTCAACATATCCGATAAGGAACGCAGAGGTCGCTTATTGGTTCCGGTAATGGCACGGCCACGGCGACCGTTATCAAAGAGAACATCGACCGCTTCCTGCAACATGCGTTTTTCGTTGCGAATAATAATTTCCGGCGCGTTTAATTCCTGCAGCCTTTTCAGACGATTATTTCTATTGATAACTCTTCTGTATAAATCATTAAGATCAGATGTAGCAAAGCGACCACCATCGAGCGGAACTAACGGCCGTAAATCAGGCGGAATAACCGGTAACACAGTTAAAATCATCCATTCCGGTTTATTACCGGACTTTCGCAAGGCCTCTACAACTTTTAATCTTTTGACCAGTTTCTTTTTCTTTGTATCGGAAATAACTGTAACGACTTCCGCGCGTAACTCTTCGTAGAGTTTTTCCAAATCGATTTCTTCCAGCAGTTTCCTGACAGCCTCGGCACCGATCCCCGCGACAAAGCCTTTCTCGCCGTACTGGTCTGTGGCTTCACTATATTCTTCATCCGTGAGCAATTCCTGCTTTTTCAAGGAAGTTTCTTTGGGGTCTAAAACTATCCACGATTCAAAGTAAAGAACCTTCTCCAGTTCTTTCAATGTCAAATCCATCAAATTACCGATGCGGCTGGGAAGGCTCTTCAAAAACCAGATATGCGCAACAGGAGTTGCCAGGGTAATGTGCCCCATTCTTTCCCGGCGGACTTTCGATTGAATAACTTCTACTCCGCACTTTTCGCAAACCACTCCACGATGCTTCATCCGTTTATAACGCCCGCAAAGGCATTCATAGTCTTTAACCGGTCCAAAAATCTTTGCACAGAAAAGTCCATCTCTTTCCGGTTTAAATGTCCGGTAATTGATGGTTTCCGGTTTTTTCACTTCACCACGAGACCAAGAAAGAATCTTGTCCGGCGAAGCTATGGAAATCTTCATTGCATTGAATCTGATCGGATTTTTTGGTTTTTCAAAATAACTGAAAACGTCTTCCACAGATTTTCTCCTGTTCGATTAAAACTTAAATGAGTACAATTAAAAATTACTCTTCTTCAACTAATTCCACGTCTAACCCGAGACTTTGGAGTTCTTTAACCAAAACATTAAATGATTCTGGCAACCCCGGCTCAAATGTATGTTCACCTTTAACAATTGATTCGTAAATTCTCGTTCGGCCGGCGACATCATCAGATTTGACCGTGAGAAATTCCTGTAAGGTATAAGAAGCGCCGTAAGCTTCCATTGCCCAAACTTCCATTTCTCCCAATCGCTGTCCGCCAAACTGAGCTTTACCGCCCAATGGTTGCTGAGTCACAAGCGAATATGGACCAATTGAACGTGCATGAATTTTATTGTCAACTAAGTGGTGCAATTTCAGCATATAAATTATGCCTACTGTGACTTCCTGATCAAAAGGCAAACCTGTTCTGCCATCAAAGAGAACGGTTTGTCCTGATTCGGGCAAACCGGCATTATTCAACAATTCTCTAATTTTATTTTCAGGGCAACCGTCAAAAACTGGACTGGCTACAAGCATACCTTTTTTCAAACGCCCCACAAAGCGCTTGATGTCTTCGGCAGAAGCTTTATCAACAAATTTATCGAAATCAGGTGATGAATATGTTTTTTTTAATTCATTTTTAGTTTCGTTTAAATCTGATTTTCTTTCCAGAAGTTCATTTAAGCCTTCACCTATTGATTTCGCCGCCCAGCCTAAATGCGTTTCCAGAATTTGTCCGACATTCATACGTGAAGGAACGCCCAAAGGATTCAGGACAATATCAACAGTTGAACCATCAGCGAAATAAGGCATGTCTTCTTCCGGCAATATTCGAGATAGCACGCCTTTATTTCCATGCCTTCCGGCCATTTTATCACCTACGGAAAGCTTTCTCTTAATAGCAATATAAACCTTAACCATTTTAATTACGCCGGGTGGAAGCTCATCACTTGCCTTAACTTTCTCCAGCCTTTCCTCGAAATGAGCCCGGACAAAATCAATTTTCCTTTCATAGGAAGAGATTATATTAATCAGTTTTTCTTCCGAACCGTCGGTCTCAGCAATAGTTATATCCTTCCAATAGCTTGCCGGGATATCTGCCCAGACATCTTTAGTAATCTTATCACCCTTCTTCAAAAGAGTTTTCTTTTTGACATCAACTACTTTGGTTGCCGCAGTTTTTCCGACAATTAGTTTAGTAATATCTTTCTTTATCGTTTCGCTAAGGATACGAATTTCGTCATCCCGGTCTTTAGTTAACTGCTCAATTACGTCACTTTCGATAGCTTGCGAACGTAAGTCCCTGTCCGCTCCCTTCCGCGTAAATATTTTTGCGTCAATAACAGTGCCTTCAACTCCAGGGGAAACTCGCAGGGAAGTATCACGCACATCGCTGGCTTTTTCTCCAAATATTGCCCGCAGAAGTTTCTCCTCTGCAGATAACTGGGTTTCTCCTTTGGGAGTAATCTTACCGACAAGAATATCTCCTGGCTTAACGGAAGCACCAATGCGGATTATACCGCTCTCATCTAAATCTCCTAGAGCTTCCTCACCAACATTAGGGATATCTCTTGTAATTTCTTCCTTGCCCAGCTTCGTATCGCGGGCCATAGTTTCGAACTCTTCAATATGAATCGATGTATAAATATCTTCGCGAACTATTCTTTCGCTGACTAAAATAGAATCTTCGTAGTTGTAGCCACCCCAGGACATAAAGGCAACCATTACATTTCTACCCAGGGCCAACTCTCCTGTATCCGTTGCCGGTCCATCGGCCAATATATCTTTTTTATGGACAAAATCGCCAACATCAACTATTGGTTTTTGATTAAAACAGGTATCCTGATTAGACCTTTGATATTTAGATAAAGAATAAATATCAACTCCGGTATCAATTCCATCTTCTTCGGGGAGCTCAGCACGGACGACTATATGGGAGGCATCGACACTCTCTACAACTCCTGCGCGCTTGGCAACCAAAACAGCACCGGAATCACGGGCAACAATTGCTTCCATTCCGGTACCCACAACAGGAACCTCAGGACACATAAGCGGTACAGCCTGTCTCTGCATGTTTGATCCCATGAGCGCGCGGTTCGCGTCATCATGCTCTAAAAATGGAATCAACGCCGCTGCCACGGAAACCAACTGATTAGGAGAAACATCCATCATTTGAATTTTTTCCGGTACAACGGAAATAAAGTCGCCACCCTTTCGAACTGAAATTAATTCTTCGACAAACTTGCCGGCCTTATCTAAAGGACGATCAGAAGGGGAAATAATTTGATTTTCTTCTTCGATTGCTGTCATGAACTTGATATCTTCAAGTACCTGTCCATTTTCAACAAGCTTATATGGCGTTTCAATAAAGCCAAATTCATTTACTCTGGCGTATGTACTTAAAGAAACAATCAAGCCGATATTTGGCCCTTCCGGTGTTTCTACCGGACATATACGGCCATAATGAGTGGCATGAACATCGCGGACTTCAAAACCAGCTCGCTCACGTGTTAAACCGCCCGGTCCCAACGCGGACAAACGTCTTTTATGAGTAATTTCAGACAGTGGATTGGTCTGATCCATAAACTGAGAAAGCTGACTGGAACCGAAAAATTCATTAACAACCGCCGAAACAGGCTTAGCGTTAATCAGATCATGCGGCATCATTGTTTCGATATCCTGCAAGCTCATTTTTTCTTTTATCGCCCGCTCCATGCGCACAAGACCAATGCGATACTGGTTTTCGATTAGCTCACCTACTGACCTCACTCTGCGGTTTCCTAAATGGTCAATATCATCAACACTGCATTCGCCGATACCGTTTTTCAAATCAATTAAATACTTGACTGCGGCTAAAATATCATCATTGCGCAACACGGTAACATCGGTAGACACATTTAAACGCAGCTTGTAATTCATTTTTGCCCTGCCGACATCGGACAAATTATAAGTCTCAGACTCAAAGAAAAGACTATGGAAAAATTTTGCCGCGGTTTCCGGCGTAGGTGGATTACTGGGACGCAATCGGCGATATATTTCCATTATTGCATCTTCAGTAGTATCAATTTTATCAATTAACAGGGTCTCCCGCATTGAGGCATTATCCAAATCTTCATCAATGTGGATGAATTTTAACTCCTTCACTCCCTTTTCTTTGGCTATTTCCAGCCCATTGAACGGCAATTCTTCATTGCAACGGAAAATAATTTCACCTGTTTGCGGATCACGAACATCCGAAGAAATGATCTTTCCGGCAAGCTCTGCTTCTTTTATGGCGATGCATTTAATCCCCGCGTCCATAACCTTTTTCAGGAGAGGCTTTGTCAGCTTACGTCCCTTTTTAACTATTACTTCACCACTTTCCGGATCTTTAATATCATCCGGGGACTTTTGTCCGGTAAGAGATTCATCAACGGAAAAAGAAAGCTTTTCACCATCAAGTGTAACTTTCTCTATATTGTAAAAATAATTTAAGATAAATTCAGTTGAAATATCCTTACCCATAGCCTTAAGCAGTATGGTAATGGGCATTTTACGGCGGCGATCAATCCGGACATAGAGCAGATCTTTAGAATCAAATTCCAAATCCAGCCAGGAACCTCGAATAGGAATAACGCGCGCGGAATAAATCAGCTTACCGCTGGCAACGGTTTTACCCTTGTCATGATCAAAAAAGATACCGGGGGAACGGTGGAGCTGGCTTACGATAACGCGCTCCGTACCATTAACAATGAAGGTACCGTTTTCAGTCATCAGCGGAATCTCGCCGAAATAAATTTCCTGCTCTTTAATATCGCGGATTGGCTTGTTCTCTGACGCTTCCCGATTGAATTTGCCGTCAGCAAGACGATCCGTCTCGAATACAACCAGCCTGACCACAATTTTCAAAGGAGCCGCAAAGGTCATTCCCTTTTGGATACACTCCTTCTCATTATAACGGACATCGCCAATTTTGTAGCTGACAAACTCCAGAGAACACTTCCCGCTGAAATCAGAAATAGGAAACACACTCTTAAAAGCTCCCTGAAGCCCGCTATTGCCTCTCTTTGCCGGTGCCAACTCCTGCTGAAGGAATTTTTCATAAGATCGTGTCTGGATTTCAATTAAATTGGGAATATCCAGGAATTTCTTTACCTTGCCAAAATTCTTTCTAAAATCGCCCATAATTTCCTTAATAAAATGACTTATTAGAGATTATGCCAAGTTGCTATCAAACATTAAACGGTTGATTTACCTGGCATAATACCAAGTAAGCTTTCAAAAATTCATAGTTTATTTTTTGAAAGCCACTTGGTATAATGTTATTTAATCTCGACTGTCCCGCCAACTTCTTCAATCTTCTTCTTAATATCAGCGGCTTCATCTTTAGAAATGCTTTCTTTGATTGCCTGAGGCACACCCTCTACCAAATCTTTAGCTTCTTTAAGACCTAAGCTGGTAATGGCTCGAACAACTTTAATAACCTGAATCTTTTCCGCTCCAAAACTTGTAAGAACGGCATTAAACTCAGTCTGCTCTTCTGCTGCCACAGGAGCTCCACCGGCAACGGCTACCGCAGCCATCATCGGAGCGGCAGCGGAAACACCAAATTTTTCTTCCAATTCTTTGACCAGAGCTGAGAGCTCCAATACCGTCATTGATTCAATAAATTTAACTACATCTTCTTTAGTAATTTGATTTGACATTTTTATATCCCTCTCTGTATGTTTTATTAATTTAATGTATTTTTCTTTTCACAATACGCATTAAGGACTTGTACGAAGCTTCTCGGAACTCCACTTAAAACGGTAACAAACGACGTTGGCACCGCTGCCATCACTGAAACTAACTTGCCCAAAAGAACCTCTCTGCTGGGTAATTCAGCCAATGCGCTTATATCATTCTTGGTTAAAAGCTTGCCATCCAACACACCAATTTTAATCTCTAATTCCGGATTTTTTTTGGCGAAATCAATGAGTACTTTTGTTGGTCCCACGGGATCTTTATGGCTAAGTACAACTGCAACAGGCCACTTGAAATGATCCGCGAGAATGCTGAAATCGGTTTCTTTTGAAGCAATCCCCAAAAGAGTGTTTTTAACAACCTTTAATTCAGCATTGGATTTGCGCAGAGCAGTTCTTAACGCTTCCATCTTGGTGACGTTCATTCCGCTAAAGCTGGTTAAAACGCCCAGCTTGGCTTCTTTGAGCTTCCCTTGAAGTTCGGATACAATTTGCTCTTTAGTTCTACGATCCAATTTATCAGCCTCCTTTCAAAAAATTTTAATTTCCTGAGGCCGCAGATTTTAGCTGCATACAGAAAGAAAAACGGTAACATTGTCCATACCGAGTCCCGCTTTCCAAAAATCGCCACTTTTAAAAAATAAAGTAACTTTTTCCTTCCACGAGTCTCGGCAGGCCGCCTTACGTTTAAACTCCCGTACCTGCTGTCTTCGACCTTCTACTAAAAAATACATCTAACCAACCCGCATTTATTTAATTCATCAATGCAAACCGGTATCAGTTTGTCTATTTAAACATTCTTAATTTCGAGTGGATCAATCCTCACTCCAGCACCCATTGTGCTGGAAAGAGCGATACTCTTAATATATATTCCCTTGCTGGATGCCGGTTTCAATTTGATAATTGTTTCCAGTAACGCGCTGACATTTTCACTTAATTTTTCGGCGCCAAAGGAAATCTTTCCCACCGGAGAGTGAACTATTCCCGCTTTTTCCACGCGGAACTCAACTTTACCCGCTTTAAGCTCTTTGACCGCGTTGGCTACTTCAAAAGTTACTGTTCCCACTTTGGGATTGGGCATAAGTCCTCTCGGGCCAAGAATCTTGGCGATTTTCCCGACGGAGCCCATCATATCAGGAGTAGCAATAACCCGGTCAAATTCCAGCCAACCACCTTTAATCTTTTCGATAATGTCGTCACTGCCAACTAAATCCGCGCCGGCTTCCAGTGCTTCTTTTTCCTTATCGCCTTTGGCAAATACTAAAACTCGCACTGTTTTCCCCAGGCCATTAGGCAAAACCACACTTCCTCGTACCATTTGATCGGCATGAGCAGGATTAACACCCAAACGCACAGCGGCATCCACCGTTTCGTCGAATTTAACACCGGCCATTGCCACGACCATTTCTGATGCCTCTTTAAGCGTGTAGCGCTTATTTGGCTCAACTTTCGCTTTTGCTGCTAAAATACGTTTCCCTCGTCTTAACATGATCAAACCTCGTTTTTATTAACCTGCAATTTCAATTCCCATTGACCTTGCCGTACCGGCAATTATCTTTATTGCGCCTTCAATATCCACCGCGTTCAAATCGTTAAATTTCAACTCGGCAATTTCCTTGACTTGCTTAGATGTGACCGTTCCCACTTTTTCTCTTTTGGGGTCAGCGGCACCTTTGGCAACCTTTGCCGCCTGCTTGAGCAATACTGATGCCGGCGGCGTTTTGGTAATAAAAGTAAATGACCTGTCCGCATAGACAGTAATTAATACAGGAATTATCGTCCCCTCTTGATTTTGCGTCAAAGCGTTATACGCCTTGCAAAATTCCATAATATTAACTCCGTGCTGTCCTAATGCCGGACCGATGGGAGGCGAAGGAGTTGCCTTCCCCGCCTTAATCTGCAATTTAATGTTCGCGATAACTTTTTTTGCCATAATGATCACCCTGATCTAAAATTTTTTTAAGGCTTTACTTTCTCAAGCCTGGAATCCCTTATCCCTGCGTTACCTGAATGAAGTCCAATTCAACAGGTGTTGGCCTGCCAAAAATACTTACAATGACCCTCAACTTGCTTTTTTCCGGTTTTATCTCATCAATAACACCATCAAAGTTAGTGAACGGCCCATCAATAATTTTTACATGATCGCCGACATCGAATTTAAATTTAGGTTTGGGCTTTAAAGTTCCTTCATCAATTCTTGCTTTTAAATGCTCAACATCCTTGTCCGGTATTGGAGAGGGTTTATCTTTGCTGCCGATAAAACCGGTTACCTTGGGCGTATTCTTTACAATATGCCAAGTTTCATCACTCATTTCCATGCGAACCAGAATATACCCGGGGAAAAATTTCCGTTTGGAAGTTTTCTTTTCCCCTGCAATCAGTTCGACAACATCTTCTTCAGGAATAAGAATATCGGAAAAGAATTCCTGAGCACCTTCAAGCTCAATTCTTTCCTGCAGACTCATTTTTACCTTGTTCTCAAATCCCGAGTAGGTATGAACAACGTACCATCTTAAAGCCATTTTATTAACCTAAAATAAATTTGACTAACCTTGCAAGAACATAATCAATTATGCCCAGATAAATCGCGATAATAAAAACTATAACGATAACAACCGTCGTGGAAGCCAATGCCTGCTTTGGGGTTGGCCAAGTAACTCTTTTTAATTCCATTTTCGCTTCACTAAGAAATCGAATTACTTTTTGAAATACTAATTTAATTTTTTCCATAACGTCAACCCTTCTTGCGGAAAAAACTGGCAGGCCAGGAGGGACTTGAACCCCCAGCATCCGGATTTGGAGTCCGGCGCTCTATCCATTAGAGCTACTGGCCTAGACCAATTTTAGCTACTTGGTTTCTCTATGTAATTTATGACCACGGCAAAACTTACAGTATTTTTTCATTTCCAGACGGTTTTGCATGGTACGTTTATTTTTTGTTGTTGTGTAATTCCTTTGCTTGCATTCCGTACAAGCCAAAATAATATTGTTCCGCATAATTCTCCCTTAACTGGAGCCCACGACCAGGATTGAACTGGTGACCTCATCCTTACCAAGGATGTGCTCTACCAACTGAGCTACGTGGGCACGATCTATGACACCAATTTTTTTAAAAATCCACCAACCAAAACAACTAAAAAACTTTGGAGCGGGAAACGGGATTCGAACCCGCGACCCTCAGCTTGGAAGGCTGACGCTCTAGCCCCTGAGCTACTCCCGCTTATTACTAATATTCAAAAACTCTGGTGGAGGGGGGAGGGTTCGAACCTCCGTAGGCTTCGCCGGCAGATTTACAGTCTGCTCCCTTTAGCCGCTCGGGAACCCCTCCAGTTTTACATTACCAAACTGGAGCTGGCGATGGGACTTGAACCCGCAACCTGCTGATTACAAATCAGCTGCTCTGCCGATTGAGCTACGCCAGCAAATCCTATTCTTAATATATCTTTTAACATCAAGCACTTATGGTTTTAAGCGCAAAACAACAGTCGCACACCTCCGCGCGAATTGCCGACTCTAATTTTTATGATTGTATTTGTCAAGTAAATTTTTAATTTATTTTAAGAAAAGACTGAATTTCATGTTGAACAGATTACGAGAAAGCTAATCAGCATCGCTAAAATAATCGGCGGAAAAGATGTAAATTTCTGTTTCTTGATCCTGCCAGGCGGAAGGTTGCAGGCCGGCTTTGCCGCAAGTTTCTTTTAAGAAAGTTTCCCTGTCCCACCCGTACTCACTTGCTACCTGAGGCAAAAGCAAGCCGGAATTGCTGCCGCAAACAATATATAGGCCGTGCTTTCCTACTTGAATTTCACTAATGTCTTTGACACGTTGCAAGGGGCTCAGCACGGATATTTCAAAAGTCAGTTCCTTTAGCTCTTCAGGCTTTAAAGAAGGAAAGCGCGGATCATGGAATGCCGCGGCCAGCGCCATTTCATGAACAGTTTCCCAAAGTGGCTGAACTGCTTTAATATATCCAATGCAGCCGCGCAGATGGCCGTGCTTTTTTAAAGTAACAAAAGCGCCTCTTTCCTCTTTTAGAGTTGCCGAATCTACTTTAAATTTTGGCATTTCCTTGTTGTTCACCTTAGCCGCAATTGTTTTTTTTGCCATATCGAGCAGAGAATCTTTTTCCTTTTTCGTCAATTCCATTTCGGTTTCCCCTTTGTCTTTCTTACGATCACGGTTTGCGGGATAATTCGACCTGCAAGCTTTAGTGCACTTTGTTTCTGAAGCTTGGGTCTCATTAACTTACCAATTCCGCTGCGTTGCACTTACGTAATTGGAGTTTCACAAGTACACTGCTGCCGCGTAACCGACAACGGAACTCTTATCGCCGGTTACATCCCCGGAGTTGGCATATTTTAAAACCCGCGCTTCAGTTGCCCCCATCTTGGAAGCCACAAGCATAGCCACCGCCATGGGACCGCCGCCGCAGGCCTCTGTAGCACCACTGGCTAAACTATCGAGCAATCCTGCCGCATCGTTATCTTTCATGTGCCGCAGCGCAACACCATCGAGCTGAGCCGCTTTATTATAGCTGTGAAAATGAGATAGATCGGAACTGCCCACAATCAGTATCTTTCTGCATTGCGCGGAGGTATATATCGCCCGTGCCAGTTCCTGACAGGTCTCGGCCCGCTGATCTCCCATAACCAAAGGAACAAATGAAAAATTACCTAGGACATACTGCAAAAAGGGAAGTTGTATTTCTATGGAATGTTCCTGCAAATGCGCCGCCGGAATATCAGAGACGAGCTTAGTGCTTTTTTTAATTTGTATGGCCAATTCTTTATCAACAGGCACAATCCCCAGCGGCGTTTCATAACAACCACTGCCAAAAATAGAAACCCCGGAAAAGGCCACGCGGTGGCTAGGCCCTACAACTATAACGGCATCATAATTGTTGCCGCAAATGTTCTTGTAAGCGTAGGCGGCAACCTGCCCGGAATAAATATAGCCGGCATGCGGGGCAATGATGGCTACAATAACACCCGCTGATTCTGTACCGGGAACTGAATTTAAAAAACCACCAATATCTCTTCTTAAAACAGAAGGATCTCCGGGATACCATGAACCGGCTATTACTGATTTTCTCGAAGCATCCACATTTCCACCGAATTATATTTGCACTTAATAAATCAGCTATCCATTTTGGGTATAGGAACTTTGATGAATTGAACGCCTTCTTCCCTTAAACTGGCTTCTTCCTGCGGTGTGGTTGTCCCTTTGATGTTGCGTTTTTCTTCATCTCCGCTATGAATCTTCAGCGCAATGTCGGCAAATTTGTTGCCGACATCCTCAAAATTATTTTCAATAAAGTGATGCAGCATTTGCATCGCTTTTGCGACAGATAGTTCTTTTCCCGGAATGTTGTCCGCTTTTCGCGATTCTTTCCCCATGATCGTCAAAGAAGAAGGAATTATTTCGACCTGCGAACTATTGCATACGGGGCAGGAAATAAGCCTCTGCGAATTTTGCAAAATCCACGCCTGCCGGTCTTTAAACCAGCCTTCAAATTTATGACCTTTTTCACATTTTATATCGTAAATAATCACTCAATCAGCACCTTTTAAATAATAGTGGACATTTGGAAGTAAATTATATAATGTCCCTGACCGTGTCGGGATGTGGCCCAGCTTGGTAGGGCACTGCGTTCGGGACGCAGGAGTCGCGCGTTCAAATCGCGCCATCCCGACCATTTTAATGAAACTCAAATTTCACAAACGCTAGTGTAGTGAAATTTGCAAGTCGAATTATCCAATAGCCTTTGGCTATTGGATACATACCCGCGCTCATATTTGAACTTGCTATAATGTTCATCAACCGACGACTGATGCCATCTTAAATATCGGCAAATACATTGCTATAATCATGCCGCCAACTACTCCACCCAAAAAAACCATCATCACCGGTTCCAGCAGAGCTGTCATGGCATCAACCGCAGAGTCAACTTCATCATCGTAAAAGTCTGCAATCTTACTGAGCATTGTATCAAGAGCGCCGGTTGCCTCACCAACTGCAATCATTTGCACAACCATTGATGGGAATATTCCCGTTTCTGCCAGTGGCTCGGCTATAGTCCTTCCCTCACTGATGCTTTGACGTGTTTTTAATAAAGCCTTTTCAACAACTTTATTGCCTGATGTTTTGCTGACAATGTTCAACCCTTCCATAATGGGCACACCGGAACTCATCATTGTGGATAGGGTGCGTGAAAATTTGGCTACCGCCACTTTTTTCAAAAGCGGACCGAATACCGGAGCTTTCAGCACAAGAGTATCTATTAGAAAACGCCCCTTCTCCGTTTTATAAAAACGATTAAAGCCTATATAGATAATAACCATAATAGCAATTATGAATAAGAAATAACTTTGAGCAAAATCACTTGCTGCAATCAACATCGCTGTTGGCCCGGGAAGCTGTCCACCCATGCCTTCAAACATTTTTTGAAATACGGGGATAACCTTGAGCAGCAACAGGGCAACTACGCCAAACGAAATAAACAGAACAGCAAGAGGATAGGTCATCGCGCCTTTTACGCGCTTTTTTAGCTTCATCGCCTTTTCCAAATAATCGGAAAGACGTCCCAGAATAATATCCAGCATTCCACCTGCTTCGCCGGCGGCAATTAAATTGACAAAAAGATCGTCAAATATCTTGGGGTATTTTTTTAAAGCATCGGTCAAACTGGTGCCACCTTCTATATCGTCCTTGATGGACTTAATAATTTTGGCAAATACTTTATTTTGCTCCTGCTGCGCTAATAGCTCTAAACATTGAATCAGGGGAAGACCGGCATTAATCATAGTGGAGAAGATTCGACAGAAAACTACAATGCTCTTTTCATTGACGCCCCCCTGCAGGAAAGGTAAATACTCCATAAGATCTTTTGGCTTTTTCTTGACCTCGATGGACTTAAAACCCTGCCTCCGCAATAAACCACGAACAGCAACTTCATCAACTGCTTCCATCTCCCCTTTTTTGGACTCGTCTTTTCTTGTTGTACCTTCCCAAAGAAAAACTGGCATACTTGAGAATCCTTTCTTTTATGGGGTGATTTTAACTTCAGTACATTAAACTATCTTTAACGTAAGTTCAACACGTTTATGCCAAGTAGCTATAAAATATTAAAAGGTTGATTTACCTGGCATAATACCAAGTAAGCTTTCAAAAATTCATATTTTATTTTTTGAAAGCAACTTGCTAGTAATATCCAACTTTTTTTTCATGGCACGCTTACAGAAAATCTCATATTGGATGATTCCTGCTGCCACAGAAACGTTAAAGGAATCAAAGTTTCCCGCCATAGGAATAGTCAGTAAAAAATCACATTTCTTTTTAATCAGCGGTCGAATGCCTTTTGCCTCTCCCCCCAATACTAAAACCACAGGACAATTAAAATCCATTTCATGCAAATTGGTCCCGGTGTGGGCTTCCGCGCCAAAAATCCAAAAACCTTTGTCTTTTAAAAAATCAATTGTTTGCGATAAATTAGTTACACGGGCGACAGGTAATTGCCCGGCGCTACCGGCGGATGCCTTAATAACCGCCGCAGTTACAGGAGCGGCGCGGTCTGTCGGAATGACAACACCATTGGCGCCTAAGCAATGGGCCGTGCGGATTATTGATCCCAGGTTCTGTGGATCCATAATGCTGTCCAGAATTAAAATCAGATCGAAATTAAAAGATTTGCTGCGATTATTTATCAGAGCTTCTAAATCCGCGTAAGCAAAGGCCTGACGCAAACCGATAACACCTTGATGATCCAGTCTTCCGGCCAATTCATCCAGACGCTTACGCGCGCTGAATTCCACCGGGATTTTTTTTTGCCGGGCAATCTCGATTATTTCCGCAACAACAGAACCACCTCTGCCTGCGGCAATAATGATCTTTCCCAATCCTGAATCATTTTGACTAAGTAGAACTTTGACAGGATTTATGCCGTAAATTGCCTCCATACTCCGCTTTTCACTTATACCTGTAGGTTTGACTATTCGAGGTATTCGTCATCGCCAATAAACTCTGTATTATCAGGAATCGGTTTGAAATCTTCTTTTGATCCTTCTAAATATTCGGGATGAGCGTAGACGACCTTTCCTGCTGCTATTTCACGCAGAGACAAAACTATTTCTCTGTTTTTGCTCTCCAAAAGCGGCTTTGAGCCTTTGAGTAACTGGCGAGCGCGTTTTGATGCCAGCGATACCAACCCGAAACGGGTTCTGGCTACCAACAAAGAATCTTCTACTGTAATTCTTGCCATTTATTTACAACCTCCTGAAACTATATATTATTTTTTTATATATTCCTTGATCTTGTCTTTTAATCTGTTCCTTTTGCATTTTTCAGCGACATATATCGCCATCAATTGACTGGCCGCTGTTTCCAGATCTTCATTAAAAATTATGTAGTCATACCATGAAATTTCTTTTAATTCACTCTCTGCCTGCGCAAATCTGGTTTTTATTGCATCATCTGTCTCATGGCCTCGTTTTTCCAGTCTTTTTAAAAGCTCAGCGCGTGAAGGAGGAAGAACAAAAACAAAGATGCCTTTTTTAAACTTTTGCTTTATTTTTTTTGCGCCCCGCGGCTCAATATCCAGCAATAAATCTTTGCCTTTTTCGGAAAATTCTTCCAGAGCTTTTAGGGACGTGCCGTAGAGTTGACCATAGTTTTCTATCCACTCAACAAATTCATTTTGATCGATACGTCTCTGAAATTCATCGCGGGAAATGAAGTAATAATCCTTCCCGTTTATTTCATCAGGTCGCGGCTCTCTGGAGGTGTGGGACACTGAAAATTTTACTTCCGGGCACGCCGTAAGAAATCGCCTACAGATGCTGCTTTTCCCCGTGCCCGACGGCGCCGAAACAACAATAAATAATCCTTTTTCTGACATTCTTTCTACTCTATATTCTGTGCCTGTTCCCGCAATTTACCCAGCTCACTCTTGGCTTCTATCACAAACCTCGCAATTTCTGCGTTATTGCTTTTGGAACCGATCGTGTTAATTTCACGATTCATTTCCTGCAAAAGAAAATCTATTTTCCTGCCTTCAGCATCCTCACTTTGCAGCAGGGCTTCAAATTGACTGATGTGGCTCTGCATCCGCACTATTTCTTCGGTAATATCACACCTGTCCGCCATGATCGCAACTTCCTGCGCTAAACGGGCATCGTCTAGCACATACCCGACTGTGAGCTCCTTAATCCTCTCGACCAGTCGTTTCTGGTAGTCGAGCACTACCTCCGGCGCGCGCAGCCTAATCGTTTCCATAATTGCAGCAATCTCTTGAAGCCTCATATTCATGTCGGAATACAAAGCAATCCCTTCGTCCTGCCGCATATTGCCCAGCATCAACAATGCTTCTTGCAGAGTTTTTTCCACCTCGTCCAAAAACTCCGGGCTTAAACTGGTTTCCGAAGGCGGCGTAAAAATATCACGAAAACCGGTCAGAGATCTTAATGTGACCTGCTCCTGCAAATGGAATTCCGCGATGAGACGGTTTAAAACATCGAAATAATTGCGGGCAATATCCAGATTTAAATTTACTTTGGAAGTATCGGCGCCTGCGCCTTCCAACCGGATGGACACATCAATGCGGCCGCGTTTGAATCTTTCCCCGATTTTCTTTTTATACTCCATTTCCAGCGGGAATAGCGCAGAAGGCGTGCGCATTGCTATTTCCAGAAAACGATGATTGACGGACTTGGCTTCCACAACAATATTGCGGCCATCTAACAGCGTTTCCACCCGTCCATAACCAGTCATGCTTTTAATCATTTATTCACCAGATTTTATTTTTAACTGCGATAAATATTTCTCCCGAATCTTGCTGAGCATCAGAAGCTGCTTTTCATCGGCATAATCGGGATAAGTCCAGGGCAGCGCGCAAAATTTCTTTCCCTGGTAAAATAAAGTCAAATCAGCGTAAATGCCATCGCGTAAATAAGGCCGATGGGCATAGCCTTTACCTGTTGCTAAAATCAACTGAGCTTTGGCCAAATAACCGGGATCAATATTTACCTGACGACTGCCGCTTAAAGTTGATTTCTCCTCGATCTCATTTGTTGCCAGTTTTATATCAGGCAATATCTCCGGCCGAATCAGTTTTTCCATCGAAAGAAAACACCGGACAAGTGCCGCACCCATTTCCGGGCTGTAGTAATCAGTATAATCAAAAGACATCTGCTCGCTTACAAAATCGGCCTGGCCGTATACAGCAGATAACTCGCTTATTGTCTTATTTAATAGCTCTGCTGTTACTGCCAAAACGCTAAAAAAAAGTTTTACCGGTTCAGCCGTATTGGGTTTACTCATAATACTTCTTTTAATTCTTTCTGCGAAACTGTAGCCGTGCCGACTTTACCCACAACAATTCCTGCCGCGTGATTGGCAAGACATGTTGCCTCGGCCAAGGAAGCGCGCGCGGCAAGAGCAAGTGCCAGCACTCCGATCACCGTATCACCCGCGCCGGTCACATCATAAATTTCTTTAGCCTGTGCCGGAAAATAGGTGTGATTGATTACGCGTTTCTTTTCAAACAGACTCATCCCCTCTTCACCACGCGTTACCAGCAAGGCCTTAAAATCAAATTTGTTCAAAAGTTTTTCGCCCAACAGCAGCAGATCATCAGTATTATTAATTTCCATGCCGGCAGCACGCTGCGCCTCATGGTGGTTGGGAGTAATCACATGCACCCCCTGATAGATGGAAAAATCGCTTTGCTTGGGGTCAAGACAAATGAATATATTGGAATCTTTAACGATATTTTTTATGCCTTCAATCAATTCTTTAGAAATCACGCCTTTGCTGTAATCGGAAACAACAATCGCCCCGATTTTATTACGCAGAGACTTAACATAATCCAGAATTTTTTGAGTGCTAGCTTGGGGAATTGGTTGTCTGCTTTCCTGATCAAAACGCACCACCTGCTGGCCGTGGGCAACAACTCTAGTTTTGAGCGTTGTCGGACGCCCCTTTTCCACAACAATACCTGTTGTATCAATCTCGCGGGAGCGCAGGTCACTAATCAAACCCTGTCCGATACTGTCCGCGCCGATAACACCGGTGACATAAACCTTACCACCCATCGCGTAAATGCTGTTAAGAACGTTGGCACAACCACCCAACAAAATACTGTCTTTCTGGACATCTACCACCGGCACGGGCGCTTCCGGAGAAATACGGGACACTCTTCCCCAAATGAAATGATCAACCATCACATCGCCAATCACGAGTACACCCGATTGGGGAAACTGAGAAATTATTTCTAATGCTCTTTTTTTAGATAAAATCTTGCACAAAGTAATACAGAACCCTTTAAGTTATTCACAATAAAAAAGCGCTTAGAGCGCCCGGATACAAATTTGAAGGGACTCTATTACCAAGTCCTGAATTTGTCAAACATTTTTTGCATTTTTTGCAGACAAAGCATATCGGCTTTTAGTAACAGTATAATATTGATAGTGGATACAGCGAGGTTGAATCACACACAATTCTTGACCAGATGTTTAATCTCCATTATACTTCGCAAAAAAAGGACTCAACATGCTCAATATTGAACAATTTAGGTATGGTGATAACTTAGGCTATCTCATATTTGGCCAAACAGAGGCAATGGCGATTGACGGCGGTGCATGGCAGGAAACACTATCCTTCCTGGGAAAATATAATCTTGCTCTCAAAATTGTCACCAACACGCATCAGCATTACGATCACACCTCAGGAAACGATCAACTGCTGCGAAAAACAAAAGCAAAGTTCGTGAACTCCTCAACTCTCGCTGACAATCAGGAAATTATTATTGATGGCGAGGCGGTTGTTGTTTACCTGACTCCGGGACATACAAACGACTCAATCTGTTTTCACACGGGCAATATTCTGGTCACCGGCGATACCCTCTTTAACGCAACGATAGGTAATTGTTTTTCCGGCGATCAGAAGAGTTTCTATTTATCGATCAAACGCCTGATGTCCCTGCCGGATGAGACGAAAATTTATGCCGGCCATGATTATATCCGGGATTCTCTGGCTTTTGCCAGGCATCTGGAACCGAACAATAAAGAGATTGACCGTTTCTGGAATTCTTACGATCCCGATCATGTTCACTCGACTCTTGCCGATGAACGCCAGATCAATCCTTACTTACGATTCAATGATGAACAGATTATTCATCTGCTCAAAGCAAACAATCTTGCTCATGCCACAGAATGGGAGCGTTGGGAATCATTGATGGCTATTGAATAGAGCGTCGAAGCTAGGCAGCAACTATTATCAACGCCTCCCAGTGAATTAAGTGGGATGATTACTTTACGGTATAACCGCGACCATCGAGACAGGCAGCCATTGCCCGTCGATAATTATCTCTCTCCATTTCAGATACATTAACAGGTGGTTTAGTCGGATCATAGTTTGTCTGGTTTACAGCCCAACCGTGGCAGGCGTAACGATCATCAGCTTGTTGCTGTTGGCTCTGACCTTTACGAGGATAGACAAATATTTTCCCTGTCTGCGTCTGACTTTCAGACGGCTGTGTTTGGCCGACTTCGCCTTGCGGTTGCGGGGCAACGACATAACCGCCGACAGTTGGAGTGTAGTAAACTTCATTGGCATAGTAATAAGGTATTCCACCAAGCCAGATCGTTGAATATAAAGCAGGCAAAAAAGGAACGAAAAGACCAATCGGCGGCGCGACGATGAGAAAACGCCGTCCCTCCGGACGATACCAGACACCTCCTTGAAAATGGTATCTTGTGTTATGATAAAATACTTTCTGATGTCCTCTGGGCAGAGTTCCAATAGATTGACCACGTGCAGGATAGTCATGATTATGGTTGTAGCGCGCATCCCTGTATTGTTGATGTCGTTCATTACCACGTTCTTGCGCTTGCGTTGTCTGCGTAAACCCTAAAACTATAATTCCCAAGACAGCTAATATCAGGACAGAATCAAAGATTTTTTTTACATTGGATAGGTGTGACATGGTAACTGCCTCCATAAATTTGAAAGTCTATTTTTTATTACTTAGTACTGAACACTATAGCCTCTTCCTTCCAAACAGGCAGACATTGCACGTCGGAAATCGAGAGATCTTCTTTCACAATGAAGATCGCGCGCCTGATGGCTATTGGCATATGCCTCCTCCATCTGCCGGGCAGATTCCTGTCTGGAAATATCTGACACAGCACCGGCAAAAGCACCGCCTGCGGCGCCGATCAAAGCGCCTTGTCCAGCATGCCTTGGCCCGGCAATCAATGCCCCCAAAACCGCCCCGGCAATAGACATGACCACTGTATCATGACCAGGTGGAGGCATGGGCACAACCCTGACACGCTGCTCAGAGGGAATAGATGATACACTCTGATCGAAACCAGTCTGATCCGTCGCCCAGTTGTAGCATTCGTAGTGGTCACGCGACTGTTGCTTAGTTGTCTGTCCCAATTGGGGATAAAAATACACCTGTGTGATCGCAGAACCGCCATTTTGGCCGTTACTTTCTGATGTAAATCGCTGCTGGGCGTGGATTGTTGCAGGATATAATCCCGCCAGAATAAATACGGTTAAGAAAAGTAAAAGCCGCTGCCCAAATCCTGACATCCAACATCTCTGTATAGATGCAAAACATTCTGTCTTACGACTATATATCATCATACACTTTCTCCTTTTTTTATTTCCCCTGTTATCATTCCAATTTCGTATTAATATAATTATAGAGCAATGGATGTGCCAAAACTTTTTACCCACAACGTAATACTTTGAAATATTTATTAATATTCCAAATTTGCAAAAATTAATGGTATATTTTTCTGGCTGAAAGTGGGTAAGAAGTACCCGGTTATACTACCCACCTGCGGATAAAGTATCCACCTGTCAAACGGAAGCATTTAAATATCTATTGACAGTATATAGTATTCGATCTTTCTTCCCGGATAGAGCGCCACCATTATCTTTGTGTAGCGCTTAAGCTGTTCATCGTATTTTTGCCTGAGCCCCCGCATTGAACCAGATTTGTAATCAATGATCGTGATAAGATTATCAGAGACGATCATTCTATCCACTATACCAAAGTTATTC
>JBAXON010000008.1:0-27736 GCA_037133255.1 Deltaproteobacteria bacterium | reverse complement strand
GCCGAGATAAGAGACTATCGGATGTTGTCAGCCGTCCCGTCAAAGGGCGGCCGAATGGTCCTGACAAATTTTTTACTTCAAGAGCAGCTGAAAGGTCAGATGCAGGGATTTTGGGTATTTGGCGCGCCTCTCCTGATAAGATTTATGCTTCGGGCCGGGCTGCGGCTGCACAAAGCTGTCATACCGATCGATGCAGCAAAAGATTATCCTGAAGCCATAAAGACTGCCGTGAAGGTTTTGCGGCAAAATGGTGTCGATGTGGGCTCGAATTTCTATTCCAGTATCAAGAAAGATGGTTGGGCATTGGAGATTGACGAGTACGGAATATCATTTGAACTGATCGGAGAGGATATTCTCTACACCATTGCCCGGGGAAAGCAAAAGGAACATCACGTAGAGAAGTTCTTTGCATTGCATGAGAAGGTGCTGAGTGACGCCGGTTTGACGCAAAAGGGTTATTATTACCGAATCATCAACTGGGAAGGATTTGAAAGCATTTCCTGGAAAGCCAGATTAATGTACATGGCGGGGTTAAAAGAGTTAAACCGAAAAACACCCTGCAAGTTGTCAGTAATTTTTGGTCTCAACAAATTCATGAAGGCACTGGTCACGATAAACAGGCCGTTTGTTTCAATCCCCGTGTTCGTGGCGAAAGATTTTCAGGATGCACTGGAGATCATGGAAAGAGAAAGGCAACGAGAATCTGGAACGGGGTCAGCAAGAAAGATACAGAAGCATCCGGCCAAGACCTACACAGAGGAGCAGCTTAAAGATTATGCCAATGAAATGCTCCGGATTATCGGAGGAATTAACTGGGATCAGTCAGGTATCTCACTTGGCGACACAAGCGAAGACCATCCACTGAAACCTGTTCTGGACGCACTGGCCATCATCAAACTTGATCTGGACAATATGCTTCGGGAGAAAGAACTCTCTAGAAAATCCCTTAATGAAAGCGAGGTCATGTACCGATTCCTTGCGGAAAACGCTTCCGATACGATATGGATGATGAGCCTGGAAGGCGTCTTCACCTACCACAGTCCATCAATCGTGAAGCTGCGCGGATACACTCCGGAGGAGGCCAACAGCATTAACATGGACAAGACAGTCACGCCCGCGTCCGTGTCCTTGCTCTTGGGCATGCTAGAAGAGGAAAACGCCAAGCCGATGGCTGAGCGCTGGACCGATCGCGTCGTAGAGATGGAAATGTACCGCAAGGACGGGTCAATCATCTGGACAGAGGCGTCGGTTCGGGCTGTCCGCGATACTGAAGGAAATGTCTTAGGCCTGCAGGGAAGCACGCGTAACATAACCGACCGCAAGCTGGCGGAAGAAAAGTTGAAGGAGAGCGAAGAGAAGTACCGTTGGGTGATGGACAATATGGCGGACGTCATCACGATCATGGACATGGATCTGCGCGTTACCTATGTCAGCCCTTCCATTCTGCGTATGCGGGGATACACTGCCGAAGAAGTGGCGGCGCAGGCAATTGATCAGCTATTAACTCCGGAATCGCTGCGGATCAGTATTGAGACCCTTGAAAAAAATATGCAATTGTATGCTGCCGGCAAGGTAGATCCCAGTAAAATCGTTATCCTGGAGTTGGAGCAATACAGGAAGGATGGTTCCACCGTTTGGGTGGAGGTCAGCACGTCCCTGATGCGGGACGAGGCACAGAAGCCCACAGGAATCATCGCCGTGTCCCGCGACATTAGCGAACGCAGACAGGCGGAAAGAATGCTACGCGAGAGAGAAACCCAATATCGGCTTCTGGCTAACAACATGAGAGATCAGGTATGGCTCATGGATTTAAACTTAAAACCGACATATATTAGTCCATCTGTGGCAAAAGCCAGGGGATACACACTTGAGGAAATTGCACAACTTCCACTCGACAAGCACTTGACGGCAACATCTTTACAGGCGGCAATGGAGTTTTTCTCCATGCACATGCCCAAGGCACTGGCAGATCCAAGTTATTTCTTAAAGAGTTCACTGGAACTGGAATTCTCCCGTAAAAACGGGTCGACTTACTGTGTGGAAACCGCGTTTAGTCTAATCCGGGACGAAAACGGTAAGCCGATTTCCCTGCTGGGCGTGGGCAGAGACATCACCGACCGCAAGCGGGCGGAGGCAAAACTTCTCGAATCCGAGGAAAAATATAGAAACATTTTAGAGAACATAGAGGATGGCTACTTTGAAGTCGATCTGGCCGGCAACTTTACTTTCTTCAATCCTGCTCTTTGCCGTATCCTTGGTTACCCCGCGGAAGAAATGCCGGGCATGAACAACAGGGAATACATGGATCCCGAAAACGCAAATAAGATCTTGCAGTCTTTTCGCGAGATCTATCTGACGGGGATTCCCACAAGGGGTTTTGAGTGGGAGATCATTCAAAAGAACGGCGTCCTCAGGCATCTTGAGGTGTCTGTATCTCTTGTCGTAAATCCGGGGGAGAAGCCAAAAGGGTTTCGTGGCGTTGCCCGCGATGTCACCGAAAAGAAATTGATTGAGGCGACAGAACAAGCAAGACAAAGAGCGGAGGCGGCAAATAAAGCTAAAAGCCAGTTTTTGGCCACTATGAGTCACGAGATCCGGACGCCACTAAATGGTATTATGGGAATGGCGGAAGCTTTCCTGGATACAGTGCTAAATGAGGAACAAAAACACATCGCTTGCACCATTACTAAGGAAGCTGATTCGCTGCTGGGGATTATCAATGCAATCCTTGATTTTTCTAAAATAGAGGCGGGAAAACTTGAGATGGAGCGGATTCCCTTTGACCTGAGAAATCTTTTTGAAGACGTGATAGAGAGTTTTTTGTATCAGACTGCTAAAAAAGGGCTGGAGTTAATATCCTTTGTTCCGCCTGAAACACCGACCCGAATTGTGGGAGACCCCGGGCGATTAAGGCAGATATTAAGAAACCTGATCGGCAATGCCATCAAGTTCACCCAGGAGGGTCGGATCGTAGTTAAGGTAGAACAGGTACAGGAACAGGGAGATGGCATCAAGTTGCGTTTTATGGTAACAGACACAGGCATCGGCATCCCCAAAGAAAAGCAGACACTTGTTTTTGAAAGCTTCACCCAGGCGGACGGGACGACCACAAGAAAGTACGGGGGAACTGGCCTGGGCATCACCATTTCCAAGCAACTGGCCGAACTTATGGGCGGAGAAATCGGCCTGGAAAGCGCGGAAGAAAATGGTTCCACTTTCTGGTTCACCGCTGTTTTTTCAAAACAGATGGAAACGGAGTTACAAATAAATAAAGACGAGCTGCTAGATGGTCTCCGGATACTCTTCATTGACGACAACAAAACCAATCGCGAAACCATCGCCGAATATATAATGTCATGGGGGGCTGTCCCTCTGGAAGCGGCAAGCGAGAAAAAAGCCTTCTCCATCCTTCGGGAATCCATTGACGACGGGTCTTCGCTCAGTCTTGTTTTAATCGAATTCAACACGCGGGAGATGAGTGGTTTTGATCTTGCCCGGAAAATCAGAAACGAGGAAGCATTCCGCTTAATCCCTGTAATCATTATCGCACCTTTTGGCAATCCCGGTGATGGCAAGACTTGCAGCGACATGGGGATAGAAGGATACCTGACAAAACCTATCACGGAAAGAAAGCTTCGCAAAATCATAGAGAGAGTTCTTTGCCCGAAGGTGGCAGGCGGGAACGCCCGATCAATTCATCCGGTGACCAAATACACAAGCGAAGAAATGGAAAGAAAAGCAATCCGCATTCTACTGGCAGAGGACTATCCGACAAATCAGGAGGTTGCCAAAAGACATCTTACGCATGCTGGCTATCAGGTGGATCTGGCGGAAAACGGAAAGCTGGCGCTCGATGCGTTCAAGAGTAAGCATTATGACCTGATCCTCATGGACGTACAAATGCCCGTCATGGATGGATGCCAGGCCACAAAAGCCATTCGGGAGATTGAAGCACAGCTTGCCAAGATGGAAAATGGAAATGCCTCTCAGTCAGTACATAGAGTACCGATTCTCGCGATGACAGCGCATGCCCTGCGGGAGTATAAGGAGCTTTGCCTGGAGGCTGGCATGGATGACTTTCTTGCCAAACCACTTACCAGAAAAGATCTGTTGGCAATTACGGCAAAATGGCTTAACGTGAAATCCAAGCAAGCGGCCAGAAATGCAATTTCAGCTACCTGCCATGATGGCGCACCCAAAGCCATTAACACAGGTTTGCCCATTGATCTGGAAAGAGCGGTTGATGAATTTGAAGGGGACAGGAAACTCTTGGCCGAAGTCATTGCCGGTTTTACTAAGAAGGTTAGTGAACAATTGGTAATGATGCGCGATGCGCTGGCCTGCGGCGACGCTGAAACAATACGCAGAGAAGCTCACTCCATAAAAGGTGGAGCGGCAGGCCTTACAGCGGGAGATCTGGCAAAAGTCGCTTTTGAGCTGGAAAGCAAAGGGCAAAGCAAAGATCTCTATGGCGCAGGTGAGATTGTGGATCGTCTGGAGAGGCAACTTAAAGCGCTGCGGCGCTATATTGAGGAGAATTTTAAACTATGAGAGTACTAGTTGTGGATGATGAACTTGTCAGCAGAAAAAAAATGGAAAAAATAATGACCGCCTTTGGGCAATGCGTCACTGTAGAAAGTGGAGCAGAGGCACTAAAGGCGATACAGGAAGCAATCGATAGGGGAGAGCCTTTTGACCTGATCACGCTTGATGTTTCGATGCCGGGAATGGACGGCACCGAAGTTTTATTTGAAATCAGGGTGATCGAACAGCAAAAGAACATCCCGAAGGAAAACAAGGCAAAGATACTAATGGTTACCGGGCAGTCAGACAAAGATCTGGTAATTACGTGCATGCAGGCCGGTTGTGACGACTATGTCATTAAACCTTTTGACAGTACGATGATGGCGGAAAAACTTAAAAAGATTGCCATAACCCTCCCCGAACCATCTTAGGAAGTCAACTGAGAGTTTCGTCACAGGCGAAAGGTTTTACCTCGACTTCACATAGTAATGCCAGATCTCTAAAAAAATATTATTGTTTGCTCCTTGCTGTATTATTTCAGATTGTGCTATAGGACAAAAAAATTACAGGAGAATGGATCAATGATTTACAATGATGAATATGAAACTATGCCCAGGGAAGCCCTGGAAGCATTGCAATTAAAGAGATTACAGCAAGTTGTAAGTCGGGTCTATTCCAGTGTCGGTTTTTATAAAAAATCTTTTGACAAAGCTGGAGTAACCCCCGATAACCTAAAAACTCTTGACGACCTTAAGCGATTCCCCTTTACCACCAAGCAGGATTTGCGGGACAATTATCCCTTTGGAATGTTTGCCACACCGATGAGTAACGTTGTCCGCCTGCACGCGTCTTCGGGAACAACAGGCCGTTCTACTGTCGTCGGCTATACTAAGCGGGACATCGACACCTGGGCGGAGCTGGTGGCTCGCTGCCTTGTCGCCGCCAATCTTACCAAAAACGATGTTATCCATAATGCCTATGGCTATGGCCTGTTCACCGGCGGACTGGGCCTTCATTACGGAGCTGAAAAGCTCGGAGCAAGTCTGATACCGATGTCCGGCGGCAACACCAAGCGTCAACTCATGATTCTTCAGGACTTCGGCCCGACAGCAATCTGCTGCACTCCATCTTATGCCCTGAATCTGGCGGAACAGGGCGAGGCTTTGGGTATTGATATGCGCTCTTTGAAGCTGCGCGTGGGTATCTTCGGCGCCGAACCATGGAGCGAACAAATGCGTCAGGAAATTGAAAAAGCTTTTGACATTAAAGCCCTGAATATCTACGGCCTCTCCGAAATTATGGGCCCGGGTGTTTCTATGGAATGCAGCGAAGCGCGGGAAGGCATGCATATTTTTGAAGATCATTTTCTGGTGGAGACAATCAACCCTGAAACTGGCGAAATTCTCCCTCCCGGCAAGCAGGGCGAGCTGGTCTTTACAACCCTGACCAAAGAGGCCTTCCCCCTGATACGTTACCGGACCCGCGATATTTCCCGCCTGTATACGGTACCCTGCCGCTGCGGCCGGACGTCTTACCGCATGGATCGCGTCATGGGACGAAGCGACGATATGCTCATCATCCGGGGCGTCAATGTCTTCCCTTCACAGATCGAAGCGGTACTGGTGGCAATTGAGGGCCTGGAACCTCATTATCAGCTCATCGTCGATCGTGTAGGCACTCTTGACACATTAGAAGTACAGGTCGAAGTTACGGAGAGTCAGTTTGTCAATGCCGATGAAGTTAAGGTTTTGCAGAAGCTCGAAAAGATGATTCTAAAAGACATGAAAGATTACCTGGGCATCACAGCGAAAATAAAGCTTGTGGAACCAAAATCGCTTCAGCGCTCTGAAGGTAAGGCCAGCCGCGTCATTGATAAACGGAAAATATAATTACCTATGTCCTTAGCCGTGACTCTAGAAAAAATATTGCCAGATAAAATGATCGATTTCCATGTTCATCTGTTCCCGGATAATATCTTTGAGGCAATATGGAAAACGTTGAATAAGCAATATGGCATTATCATCCTGTATAAATACTATTACAGACAGTGTATAGAATACCTTGCAGCTCATAACATTCATTATATCGTTTATTCCAACTATGCCCATAAAAAGGGAATAGCTCAGTGGCTGAACACTTGGAATAAGGGCATTCTCACGGAATTTGAAAACCTTTATTGTTTTGCAGCATATCATCCTGATGATGAAAACGCGCTTATCTACGCGGAGGAGATATTATCCATTTCAAGGGTTGCCGGAATAAAACTGCATTACATGGTGCAACAATTCCATCCCGATGATGAGAGACTTTTTCCACTCTATGAGATGGTAATTGAAAAGAAAAAAAGGCTGCTGCTGCATGTGGGAACCGGCCCGGTCGGCAATGAATTTGTAGGCATCAAGCGCTTTAGTAACCTTATGAAGCGCTACCCGAACCTTCCTGCCAATATCGCGCACATGGGAGGACTTGAGTTTTCGGAATTTATGCAACTTTTGGATGTCTATCCCAACCTGTACTTAGATACTTCTTTTACCTTCTGGCCCCAGGCCCCATGGGCCTTTAACCTCGATACCAGTCTGCTTACAAAATATCAGGACAGAATTCTTTATGGGTCAGATTTCCCGAATATTTTTTTACCACGCGAAGATGAAATCAGCTATCTGCAAAAATTGAATCTCTCCGATGATTTCTATAAAAAAATATTTTGGGACAATGGGATAAAACTTTTAACAGGCACATCGTGATCTTCCTACTTAAGTGAGGTGAATATGACGAAGACAGCAAAAAGTATTTTTTTGATATTAGTTTTATCGATTCTCATGGGATGCCCCGTAGTTTCAAAAAACATAGTCGGATTGCAGGAATTCAAGCTAGACGCGCAAAAGATAGACGGCACATGGATAAACGATGAAGGAGCTATTCTGATAAAAGCAATAGAGCCGGAGAAAGGAATTATAAAAATTACTTTTTTAGAAGATAGAGAAAAGATCGAGTCAGTAAAGATAAAAATCATGAAAGGCACAACATGGCTTTACTTCAATATCCTGCCGGAGGCGGAAAGCAAGGATAGTGAGTATATGTGGGGAAGATTTCAGCTAGGTGAAAACAAGATTATTTTTTGGCACCCGGCAAATGATGCTTTTTCTAAAGCAATAGAAGATCGCAAAATTCAGGGAGTAATAAAAAAGGAGAGGCAGGAGGACGGCAAATTTTCCTTTACAACATCTACGATAATTCTTACTGATAGCGCAAAAAATATTGTAAATCTGGTAGAAACATCCGATAAATCATTTTTCCTATGGGATGAACCTGTGTTTTTTATCAGGCTGACAAAATAGAACTTAATAATAGTCCACAATATCAAATACCTCAACCTATTTTCCTTCAACTTTAATTGCTCAAATAGCTCTTGCTAACGTTGGTTATTAGATTTTCATTGACTTATGGTCAAATTTAGAATTATAGTCAGTTTCCTTAATAAGGAAACAATTTAATCAACGAACGTTTTAAACGTTTGAAATATCAAAACACTAAGAAGGGAGTAGATTATGAGTAATTTGTTAGTAAATACGCGGGATCAGCAGTTTATTCTTTTTGAACAGCTAGGAGTTGAAAAGCTGTTTGAATCGGAGCCATTTAAAGACTTTTCCAAAGATGACCTGTTGATGATTATGAGCGAAGCCGAAAAGCTTGCTGTAAATGTCATTGCTCCGACTTTCAAACTAGGCGATGAGGAAGGATGCCACCTGAAGGATGGAATCGTATCGGTACCCAAGTGCTTCAGGGAACCATATAAGAAGTTCTGTGAAGGCGGCTGGATCAACCCCATGGATTCACCTGATGTCGGTGGGCAGGGGATCCCCGCTGCGGTAGGCTTTTCGAATATGGAGCTTTTTGGCGCTGCTAACTATGCCTTTATGATGTATCCTGGCCTCACCCATGGTGCTGCCAACCTTATCCATACCTACGGCACGGAAGCTCAAAAAGAAAAATACATGCATAGACTTTTCTCCGGTGAATTTACAGGCACCATGTGCCTCACCGAACCAGGCGCTGGTACTGACGTTGGCGCTCTGAGAACAACGGCAAAGCGAATGCCCGATGGAAAATTCCTGATCACAGGAACAAAGTGCTTTATCTCCGCAGGCGATCACGATCTCACCAAGAACATTATTCACCCAGTTCTGGCGCGCATCGAAGGCGATCCTGCCGGAACGAAGGGTATCTCGATCTTCATCGTTCCTAAGTTCACGGTCAACGATGATGGTTCATTAGGAAAATCCAACGACGTCAACTGTGGCGGCATTGAACACAAGATGGGTATTAAAGGATCAGCAACCGCCACTTTAAATTTCGGCGAAGATGGAAAGTGCGTAGGCGAGCTTCTGGGAGACGAACGTGCCGGTATCAAGATCATGTTTCAGATGATGAATGAAGCCAGACTGGGAACGGGCCTGCAGGGACTCTGCACGGGATCGGCTGCCTATGAGCATGCTTTGGCCTATGCCAAAGAGCGCGTTCAAAGCGCCCCCGTCTGGGAAATGAAAAATCCCGATGCCAAAGCCGTCACCATTATCAATCACCCCGATGTCCGCAAGAAACTTCTGTGGATGAAATCTCATATTGAGGGCCTGCGCAGTTTGCTGTACTTCTCGGCCTTCTGCATGGATATGTCCAGGGTCGCAAAGACGGAAGAGGAAAAGGCAAAATGGGAAGGGTATTTGGATCTGATGACGCCGGTCGTCAAAGCTTACACCACTGATAAGGGCCTTCTGATTTGTTCGCTGGGTATGGACGTTTATGGCGGCTACGGCTATTGTCAGGAATATCCCGCTGAGCAGTACATGCGCGATGAAAAGATCGCCACCATCTACGAGGGAACCAACGGCATTCAGTCCCTTGATCTCGTCGGCCGGAAACTCGGCCAGAAAAAGGGCGCAAATGTTATGAACCTGGCCGCTCTGATTCAGGGTAACTACACAAAGCTGAAAGCCAATCCGGAACTTGCCAAGGTCGCGAGCTCTCTGGAAGAAGCGTGCAATGCCTGGATCGACCTGACCATGTTTTTTGCTGCAGCCGGCAAATCGGGGGATTTCCTCCTTCCGGTACTTAATGCCTGCAAATATCTGGAGCTCTTCGGAGACGTAATCCTCGGTCATTTTCTGCTCGACGGTGCCGGTGTTGCCTTTGGGAAACTGGAAGCCATCTATGACGCCAAGGGCGCCGATTCTTTAGGCAAGAAGAAAGGCCTGCAGAGATCCGACAGTGAAGCTGCCTTCTACAGTGGCAGAATCGCCTCGGCAAAATACTTCGCTAATGAAATCCTGACAACCGTTAAGGCGCGTTGCGAGGCCATTAAAGCCGGCGACAAGAGTCCTCTGGAAATGGTTGATGAGGCCTTCACCTGCTAGAATAAATAATATGTATTAAAGAAAAAGGGGTTGCGGATTTTTCCGCAACCCCTTTTTTAATGAGACTCATATTTCAGGAACTGAAATTTGTTAGTCTAATTATCCAATAGCCAAAGGCTATTGGGAATTATCCCGCAAACTCTAGAAAAAAATCATCGTCAGGGCCTGCGCTATGCACGCCGGCTTTTCCTGTCCCTCTATCTCTAGCGTGTGTGCCTGAGTCATCAGAATCCGGTTATCAGGTCTTTCTTCCAGCGCGAACAGCACAATGCGGTCGCGGATTTTTGCACCGGTAACCACCGGATTGATAAACCGCACCTTATCTAGACCGTAATTGATCGCCATCTTGGCCCCTTCGAATTTGATGGGAACCTGATAGCCGAAAAATGGCAAATGGGAAAGAGTAAGAAATCCATGCGCGATGGTTTGGCCGAAAGGCCCTTTAGCCGCTTTTTCCACATCCACATGAATCCACTGATGATCTTTCGTGCTATCGGCAAATTGATTAATCTGTTCCTGCGTGACCTGTGTCCAATCGGAAACAAATATTTCTTTTCCGATCAACTTTTCCATATCTTTTAATACCGCTGCTACTGACATAATTACACTTCTCCCTTCCTGTTAATTGATCGCAGTACTGCCATTTCTTAAGCGAGTGCCGCGTTCACTTTTGCCTGTGCCTTCTGTGCTTCTACCACCATTCTTGCAAATAGTTCCGCAACTGTCGGCTCGTCATGAATCAATCCCTGATTCTGACCAACGGGCAATACGCCTTTTTTGACATCTCCATCTTCGGTTGCCAATTTGATCGACTTGAACGCGTTGGCCATAAAGGCCAACTGCCTGGCGTTGGCCCAGCCTGATAACAGCACCCCGATAAAAAGTTTAAAATAAGGAACACCGATCTGCCTGGCAATTTCCTGCGAATTAAAAAACGCCGCGGGCAGATTCAAGCCTCTTTTCATCGCCCTTTCGGCGCCATCAGTTTTCATCACGCGGCAGAGAATGCCGTCAAAACGCTTAGAGAAAAGCGTGTCATAAACTTCTTTTTCCATGGTCATTTTTTTGTAATTGTCATGCAGCGGACTTTCCTTTGTGGTCATCAGCCTTGTGCCCATCGCTATCCCTTCAGCGCCTAATGCCAGTGCTGCCGCAAGTCCCCTGCCGTCAGCAAAACCTCCGGCCGCAATAACCGGTATTTTTAAATTTTCCGCAAGGTGCGGAACGAGCACAAGCGATGTGACATCTTCACCGTGCGCTGCCGCCTCCTGGCCGGTGGCAATAACCGCGTCGCAACCATAATCCTGAGCCCTCTTGGCATGACGGATGTTGACAACCGTTGCAAAAACTTTGCCGCCGTATTTATGAGCTTCGTTAACAATCCAGTCTCCCTTCCCCAGTGCAAAATTTATCACGGGCACCTTTTCCTGCAAAAGCACTTTGGCATTTTCCGCCGCGCCCGGAAACATCAGTGAGGCATTAGCGCCAAAGGGCTTATCCGTTAATTTTCTGATCTCTCTTATTGCATCTCTTGTCTGCGCGCTGTTGAGCGGGCCTGTCGCCAGAATTCCCAGACCTCCGGCATTGGACACTGCCGCCACCATCTTCGTTGTGCTGATCCAACTCATGCCGGAAAGCATCATCGGATATTTGATTCCTACCATTTCAGTAATACGTGTTTTCATATCTGCTCCTTTTTTTGTGAAATTCCAATTCCGAAAGCGTAGTAACCTAGAGGTCATCTGCGACGCATCGGAATTGGTAAGTTGTAATGAGACCCAAACTTCAGAAACAAAGTGCGCTGAAATTTGCTGGTCGAATTATCCCGCAAAGCGGAGGGTATTATACTGCAAAGCTCGCTTTGAGGTATAATACCCGTGATTATTTGCTTATGCCTTTTATACGTTGCAAGCTTTGCTTGCTTTAGCCAGACTCTCGCCTGCTTCCGCCGCCATTCTATCCAGCAGTTCCTTACAAGTCGGAATATCGTTGATAAGACCAATGGATTGGCCTACCATCAGCGGCGCGTAATTCACATCTCCATTTTCCCACGCCTCTTTGACCTTCTGACCGGAAAGCAAAGGAATTAATTCTTCAAAGCCACCATGCCGCTCTTCTATTGCCAATACCTCTTCCAACACTTTGGACTTAAGACCGCGTCCCTGCAGTCCGATTGATTTTCCGTAAATAACTGTTTCAAATTCCTGCCGCCGGATCAACTCCTGTTTGATATTATCATGCACCTCACACTCTTTGGTTGCGATAAACCGGCTGGCCATCATCACACCCTCAGCACCCAGTGCCATTGCCGCTGCCATCGTCCTGCCATCCGCAATACCACCGACGGTAACAACAGGAATCTTTACGGAGTAAGCAATCTTTGGTGTCAGCACCATGGAGGTGACATCGTCGCTTAAGGGATGGCCGCCTTCTTCAATCCCCGCCGCGTAAATCCCGTCAAATCCGATTTTTTCCGCATGTTTCGCGTGACGCAGTGCCCCTACTTTGTGGAACATTTTCACACCGGCTTTTTTCAGCATTTCCACGGCTTCCATTCCGGCAACCTTATCCAGCGGCGTTCCGGAAAACTCGATGCCATCAACCTTTTCTTCAGCGCAAACTTTGACATACATCTTATGATGCTCCGGTGTGATCCTCACGGAAGGCAAAAGAGTAATTGCCACCATAAAAGGTTTTTTTGTAAGCTTGCGAGTCTCACGAATAGCCGCGCGGAACTCATCGGCCGTTTCATAATTACCCGCCGTAAGGTTACCCATGCCGCCAGCCTCGGAAACTGCCGCGCAGAGCCTTGGTTTACATAACCACATCATTGCTCCGCAAATAATGGGGTATTTAATTCCGAACATTTTTGTAATCGCAGTATTGTACATAACACACCTCCTATATATTTTTGCCTTTAGATCTTTGTGGCAAATTTTCTTTTTTTGATAAGACTTTTTTGGATATTCTGCTCAACCTGTTTCTGGAATAAGCGCCGCATAATATAGTCGCGATAGAAATCACCGATTCGCGTAAGCTCAGCGGTAATGAGAACATTTTCTCTTGTGGATTTACCGGCAACAATTTTGCGGCGTAGCGCCATTTCTTTTGCCACTATTTTTTTGCCCAGTTCGACGAAAAATGACAACTCACCTGACGCCAGGCCCATATTGATAATTTTTTTGAGGCCATCCCGGCCAATGCTAATATCATCTTCGTTATAAAGTGTTTTTTCTGCGCCGGCTGTAAACGGGATAAGAATGCCCAGATTCTCGGCCTGCTTTAATTCTTTTTCTGTCAGGCCTGTCGCCGCAAGAAAGGCAGGTCGATCAATAAGTTCACAACCAATGCGATCATCAGAACCAAATACAGCATTCTCTACTGATTCCGCCTCCGGCAAACTCAGGCCTTCGTCCATGCGGCGCAAAACATTCTTGATAAGATAGAGCGGGAAGTAGCGTCTTTCCTTAAGACTTTGAATTATTTGCAACCTTTCGATGCAGGACTCATCGTAGTACGCCATTTTTTCGTTGGCTTTTTCTGGTTTGGGCAGCAGCCCTTCCTGAACATAATAGCGGATAGTGGAGGCACGAACGCCGCTTCTTTTTGCTATTTCACCAATTTTCAGTTTCATAGGCAAGACCAAACATTAAAGTTGAGCTTTAATGTTATAAGGTAATACCTGATGGCTGTCAAGAAAATAATGATAAAAATTGAAAGGCACAAAATACCTGGAATAATTTGTTTTTTTGTCAATCACGGGTCTAATACCCTCCGCTTTGCGGGATAATTCGACCAACAAATTTCAGCGCACTTTGTTTCTGAAGTTTGGGTCTCATTACAACTTACCAATTCCGATACACTTCGCTGTCGGAATTGTAGTTTCACTAATAATATAGTAAGCAAGGCCATGAACAAACAGCAACTCATCGAAAAGCTATCATTAGAGACTCACATTGAGGGCGGATATTTTTCCCGCACTTACCGATCTGACCTGACAACGTCCGTTCCTTACGACACAAAACCCAGATGCTTGCTCTCCTCCATTTATTATATGCTGACAGACGATAGCCCCATTGGTTATCTGCATAGGAATAAATCCGATATTAACCACTACTTTCATGCCGGTTCACCATTAACCTATATTCTTATATCGCCTGACGGTAAGCTGGATAAAAAAGTACTTGGCGCTAATCTGGACAAAGGCCAGCAGCTGCAACTGATTGTGCAAGGCGGATACTGAAAGGCAACAGAGCTTGCGGCAGGCGAGTTCGGTTTGGTCAGCGAAGCGGTATCGCCCGGATTTGAATATGAAGATATGGAACTGGCAGAGCAAAACTTAATTAAGAACCTCTTCCCACATCTGTGGGATCAAATTGCCAAGTACGTTAAAACTCAACGACGAGGCACAAAGACGTGAGCAGTTCTGGCACCCGCTGTATTGCACTTACGCTGAAGAAACCGAAGAAAACGAATTGGTATCAGGCCTTTTTTACCACATCATAGAGGCGGCCTTCCTTGATCACGATCTGCGGCGTTCGGCAAGCCTCAATTTTAAGAAGTGGGTTTTCCTTGAACGCTACCATATCCGCATATTTTCCTTTTTCAATCGTCCCTATTTTATCTTCCATCCGGAGGATTCTGGCATTGTTTATCGTCGCGCACTGCAACACTTCTTTGTTGGAAAACCCGATTCTGCTTAACATCTCCATTTCACGCCATAGCGAACCGTGATACATTAAGGGCACTCCGGAATCAGTACCACAGCCGATGTTAACCCCTGCCTGCTTCATTTTTAAAATATTCCTCGGGCCCCGCAATAAAACATTAAAATATATTTCCGGCTGGGCGTGAATTTTACCATTCTTATATAAATTATCACACCCATACTTTTTATAATTTCTCAGAGCCGACACATTAGTTTTGTGTATCGAAGGCTCTACATAATCATCTTGTGACGAATTAAGATATTGGCGGCGAATATCCATCTCGTTTAAAATAAAATCATTCCGGTACTGCAGGGGTAGTTCATCATAGGCTTCTTCCGCTGCAAGCATCTGGGCTATGATCATGGTGGGAACTATCGCGATATTCTTTTTTTCCATTTGGCTTACTTCTTGATCAGTCAGTTCCGCATCTGCGATAGTATGCTCCATCGAATTAATGCCATATTGCACAGCCCGGTCAAACCCATACTTAGTATGAATATGTCCGGCGGTTGCCAGATTATGCTTTTGGGCAAACGCCATAATCACCTTTAAGTGTTCATCTGTATAGGCAGGTATTTCCCCTCGCCCGCAAATCACCGATTTTTTATCCATTGTCAGTTTGATAAAAGACGCGCCACCCGCGACATTTTGCTTCATCTTTTCTTCCAATTCCGGAATATCTTTAAACCATAAACTTGGATTGCCGGCGATAGCCATTATAAGCCCTGAAAAAATGATGATATCGGCAGGATCAATATCCGGGTGACTTCCAAAAACATTGGTAAACGCGTTACAATAAACCACACGCGGACCGACAATTTCGCCGCGCTCAATTGCCTCCAGATTATCTTGAAGCATTTTTGGTAACGCGCCCATATCCCGAATTGTTGTTACACCATGAGTCAGTTGCTGAATATAATTTCTTTTAACCTGACGCATTGTTGTTAAAAGACCGAAAGGATCAAAATGGGATTCGCTAGGCATTATTGAATGACAATGCGCGTCAATGAGCCCCGGAATTAAATATTGATTTTTCAAATCAACAATGAGCGATCCTTCCTGAGGCACCGGCATTTTATCGGAGATGGCTTCAATTACGCCGCGACGAATCGTAATCGTTTTGCCCCGCAGGACAACTCCCCCGACAATATCAATAACATTACAATTTATAAGTTCCAATGCCTGATTCTCGCCTGCCGTCAACGCTTTGTATTTGGGCAGCGTAGAGCAACCGCTGATATTGGGAAGCGCAAGACACAAAGTGGAAGCTGCCGCGGTTTGCATCAGTTGCCTCCTTGTCATTAATTTTGATTCATTTTTCATCATCAATTATCTGGCCTCCACCTGGCTTCCGTTCAGCCTTTTCCCTTCAGTCTCATGTGACCCTATAGTGACCTTTAGGTTATTCAGGTTATCAGACCTCAGCCTATTTTTATATTTCCCAAGCCGCCTTTGCCCCTTCCGTCGTCGCTTCAATGATACGGCGCGGTGCAACGGCATCACCGATAATGAAATGACGAATACCATTTTTTGAAAGCATATCTTTGAGGGTGTTTCTTGGTGTCACACCAATGGCAACAACAACCTGATTGACAGGATCGAGTGTGAGATCTTCGCCTTTTTTCGTAACAACTACCGATTTATCTTTAATGAGCTTTACAGTTGTGTCGAACATCAGTTTTATTCCGCCTACCTCAAGACGTTTATGCAGCATGTAGCCATGCGCGGAAAACGTATGGACGGGTGAGTTTGCAAGCATCTCCACCAGGGTAATGTTCTTGACGCCCTTCCCGAGCAGGAAATCAGCCGTTTCCATACCCACAAGGCCGCCACCAATAACCACAACGTGATCTTTGGGCTGAACTTCACCATCCATTATTTGCCAGGCATCACAAACAACCGATGAGTTAATTCCTTCGGCAGGGCACGTGGATTTATCCGCGCCGATGGCCAGAATGACCGCATCTGGCTTGCCCGCTTCGATCATGGCCTCGGTGACTTCGGTGTTGGTTTTTATATCCACACCTTTCTTTTTGCAATTTGCCGTCAGTGTTGAAATGTATTTTTCATACACTGTTTTATGTGGTGCTTTTGCCGCGTAAAGCACATTTCCGCCTGTCCGGCTTTCCCGTTCAAAGAGGATTACATGATGCCCGAGGCGCGCAGCCTCAAAAGCGGCGGTGAGGCCTCCCGGTCCGGCACCAACAACCCAGACAGTACGTTGCGCTTTCGCCGGGCCTGCCGGGTAGAGAAGCTCCTGACCTGTTTGCGGGTTAATCGCGCATCGAATCGGTAATTGCTCCAGCGCCAGCCGCTCAATGCAGCCCTGATTACAGGCCAAACATTCCAGTGTTTCTTGAAGATGTCCTTCTCTGGCATTTTTCAGGAAATCGGGGTCGGCCAGATTTTGTCTTCCCACAGCGACAAAATCAGCGTCACCACGGGCAATGACTTCATCCATGGCATAGGGATCTACATAGCGGCCTACGGAAATAACAGGGACATTAGTCACGTCTTTAATTTTCCGCGCAAGATATGCCTTGAATCCCGGGTCATATTCCACAGGAGCGCTCGGGTTCGGTGTATCAATGTTCACTTCTGCGCTGCCATGAGTGCCAAAGGATACATTGATCATATCCGCTCCGGCACTGACCAGATCAGGGATAATACTCTGCATGTCAGTTATGGTATAACCATTCTTAATGCACTCTTCGCCGGAAATCCTAATGGACATAGGAAAATCATTACCCACCTGTTTGCGCACTTCCCGAAGACACTCAATCAGAAAGCGGGACCTTCCACGGAAATCGCCTCCGTATTTATCGGTGCGCTGGTTGCAATTAGCCGAAAGAAATTGCATAAGAAGATAGCCATGCGCTCCGTGAAGTTCCACGGCATCAAACCCGGCCTTCCTTGCCCGAACCGCCGCGCTGCCGAAAGACGCTATAGCCTCTTCGATATCTTCCATGGTCATCTCGCGCGGCGCTCCCAGAAAACCGAAGATATAGCTGGGTATTGCTGAAGGCCCGATAGCCTTGTTTTTCCGTTGTAGCAGATAGTTTTCCCGGCCCGTATGGTGCAGCTGCATGGCGATTTTGCTGCCCTGAGCATGCACCACATCTGCCAGCTTGCTCAGGCCATGAATGAATTTATCATCCCAGACGGCAAGGCAGTTTCGTGAAGCGGAGCCAAGCGGGTGCACTTCCGTAATCTCGGTAATAATAAGCCCGGCGCCGCTCTGTGCCCGCCGCTTTATATAGGCCAGGTTTGCCTCGCTTACAGTGCTGTCGTTATTGCCAAGTGCTGTTCCCATTGGCGGCAGAACCAGTCTATTTGGTATTTCCAGCGATCTGATCCGGATAGGCGCAAGTAAATGTTCTAATGTCTTCATAATCCCTCTCTGTTTAAGTTGAATATCATTTTTGACTTCGAGTATTGTACTTATACCAAGTTGCTTTCAAAAAACAAAATATGAATTTTGAAAGCTTACTTGGTATTATGCCCGGTAAATCAAACTTTAATGAGCCTCGCTGAAAACGAACGAAGTGAAGTTTGAAGCGCTAGTCGAATTATCCCACGTGCGAAGCTAAGCAGGGCTAATATTTGATAGCTACTTGGCATTAGCCGGCGACTATGGTGGATAGCAAAAAGCCACCATCAATGATTATTTCTGTTCCTGTGGTGTAGTTGGAAGCTGCGGATGCCAGATAAATAGCGGCGCCGGCAATTTCATCGGCATCGCCAATGCGATGCATCGGTAGAAGCTTTTCCAGCGCTTCCTTTGCTTTTTTGGCTTCTTCCGGAGGCAGATGGAAAAAATGAGAATCCATCATTTTTGTGCTGATGGGACCGGGAGCGATGGTGTTCACCTGGATGTTGTCAGCGACCAGTTCTAAAGCGAAGGCCTTTGTGATCATACGCACGCTTGCCTTGGAGATGGAATAGACACTGACAAAAGGTTCCGGCTTGAATCCGTCGATGGATGCCACATTGATGATTTTCCCGCCACCTTGATTTTTCATGATCTTTGCTACTGCCTGACTGAGGAAATAAAGCCCCTTCACGTTCAGATTCATAACAGTGTCCCAAAGGCGTTCGTCGGAATCCAGCACTGTCCCCATGGCGGGGCTGGCACCGGCATTGTTGACCAGGATATCAATCCGGCCATATTTGGCCATGACAGCATCAACGACTTTTTTTATTTCTTCCATCTTACCCAAATGAGCTGGAAGTACCAGCGCCTCGCCGCCAAATGCCTTGATTTCCGCGGCTGTGGCTTCGAGATCCTGTGCCTTGCGGCTGGTGATTACGACCTTGGCGCCCGCTTTGGCAAAACCGTAAGCGATGGCCTGGCCAATGCCGCGGCTGCCTCCGGTAACGATGGCTACTTTATCTTTTAAGGAAAATTTGGACAGATCAAACATTGCAATACTCCTTTCATTGTTGAGTTATAACCTTTCCCTCCCTGTTTCCCATCGGACCCGGGGAGGAAAAGGTTTTGTTGGCGAGATGGTGAGATGTTTAACTATTTTCCTTTTTTCGTAACGGGACTCAAGACTTCCCGGTCACCACCGCTCATGCCGGCGTGGTACTTCACCAGTTTTTTGCGGGATGCAATGTCGTACTGGGTTGTAATAGCAATCTGTTCCATGATCGGCGAACCGCCGCCATGATAATTACCCAGGTTCATGATGCCGCCGGTAGCGGAACACAGATAGTCACCCAGATATCTCCAGAACTGGGCCTGATCTTCAACAGACATTTTCGGATTGCGCTTCGTGTATTTAAGGAGCGCTGCGCCTGTTGCTGGATTGGCAAAGTCCTTCTCGTGGGGGAAGGTCGCCGCGATGCCGCCGGAGATGTCGCAAAGAATCTCTGCCTCACGATAAACGGCCTCACCGGACAAACAACGGCCGACATTGCAGTAAATCGAATGTGGTATAAAGGAGCCGGGGCCATAGGGAACAAAACCCATACCGGGAATGTAAACCTCGGGCTTGCTCAGGCCGGAGGCAGTGTAACCGGCGGCATAGCCAAGTTCGACAGTCATAACCAGCTCCGCCAGCTTTTCACGAACATGCGATTCCTTGTGAATGTTGTTGACCTCAGCCGCGAGTGCGGCCATTCCCATGAGGACATCACCGATGGCCGGTTTGCAGCCGGAATAAGAATGGCGATGGAACAGGGCGAAAAGAAGCGCGCAGATGCCGCCGTGATCATTCTCGCCGGCCAGGAAGACTCTTTCCCATGGCACAAAACAATTATCAAAGATCATATAGGAATCGGTATATCCCGGCATAAATCCTCGCTTGTAATGTTCGCGGGGACGAAAATTATGAATGGTTGCAACCTGCTTAAGACCATCCCAATCAGCAGGAACGGCAAAGGCTACGGCATAGTCTTTATCTTCAGGACGCAGGGCGCGGGTGGGGAGGACAAGAACTTCATCGGCCACAGAAGCCTCGGAGATATGTACTTTGCAACCCTCAACGATGATGCCATCCTTCAGCCTCTCTTTGATGCGCACATAGGAATCGGGATTTGGTTGATCAGCGGGGCGAAGCATCCTGTCGCCCTTCGTATCCGTCTGGGCGCAGCAACCGATAAGATCTTCAGTCTGGAAGCGGGTGAGCCATTTCTTAAAGTTCTCATGGTACTTAGTGGCGCCGTTATTTACCTTGTCCGCCTCAAAGGAGACGTTGTAAATGGCGTTCGTGCCGTCGATACCCATGCAGCGCTGAATGCAGCCGCCGACTTTCTGGCACAGCATGCGGGTCATATCCTGCTTTCTGTGCAGGTCTTCCTTGTTTTGATGAATGTGGTTAAAACGATTAATCCTCTCGCCCGTCAGGTGAGAGATGGCCGTGCACAGTTCCTGGTTTTCCGGTTTGGCCGCCTCGTCATACGTTGTGCCGATGGTATTGATGCAATCCATCTGCAACTCGTCAGTCCGGTCGATCAACTGGCCATCGTAATAAATGTTTCTCTTCATTTTTGATAATCCGTTAATATAATCCTGTTTTGTTCTCATTGGTTGTACTCCTTTCTTTTATGTAACTTCTTTTTTTTAGTTTTCTTCTTGCCACTAATTTTTTATTTTACTGATTCCGGCAATATTTCTTTGAGCTTAAGAAGTTGCGCCAGGGCATTGGCGTCTTCCAGCTTCAAGTGAATCATCAATCCCTGTTCTTCCTTTCTGGCTCTAATGCCGCTTAAGAACATCTCCAGAAAAGGATCAAGCATGTCGACGATACTCTTTTCTCTTTTAGGCATTCCCTGCATATGCCAGTGGATAAATAAATGTTCAATGGTCCCCATCAACATAGAGCGAATCAGATAGGCATCGGCGTCCTTACGGAAGGTGCCATCGGCGATACCATCGCGAATGCAATCCAGCAGACCATGCGCGGAGAGGCGGATTAGTTCATGAGCGGCTGTCTGCCGGAAACGCTTGTTAGACATAAGTTGCAGCAAAACCAGCGCCGAATAGTGAGGGTTGTTCTGGTATAATTGGATATAGCTAAGCATAATCGCCCTCATTCTTCCTTCCACATCCTTAATGAAAGGCAAAACAAGCTGTGATCCTGCTAAAGTATCATTGGTTATTTTTTCGGGAATGGCGAAGAGAAGATCTTCTTTGGTACCGAAATACTCGTAAATGGTAGCTTCCGAAACCCCGGACTCTTTACTGATTTCGGAGATTGTCGCTTCCTGGAAAGTCTTTTCGGCAAAGACCCGCAGAGCCGCATCCATAATACGGTCTTTTCTGCTTTTTGTTTTGACATGATCTGCCATAACACACCCTTTTATCCCAAGTAAGCTTTCAAAAATTTACATTTTTTTGAAACTTACTTGTGGTTGCAAGTTTGTTATTAGCTACACTATCATAGTCTCACTGTCAAGTATTATTTTATTCCATAGTCCAACTATTATTTTTGGCAAATAATCATAGTTGTAAAATAACATTGGCGCCTGCAGCCCGGCCTATCGCCACCAAAAGACTTTCTGGATCGAAATACTTAACAATAACAAATGGTCATTGCGATGCAATCCCACCTCTCGCAATGACCATCAATGGATTATAAAACTGCCATTTATTATGGCCTTAGACCATTTTGATCGCTTCAACCGGACATTCCAGGGCGCAGAAGCCACAGCCGATGCAGGTCTTTTCATTTTCCAGGCACGGGTAGTTGTGAGGATCGTTGGGCAATGTACGTCCAGAAAATCCGATACTTCCCGTAGGACATGTTTCGATGCAGTTTATACAAGCCACGCAGGCTTTGAGATCGAAGCGTGGTTTCTGCCATTCTGATTTTTTCATCCGGCGACATACTGTCCCAAACTGGTCGTTTATGGCCTCTTCCGGACATATCTTGCCGCAAACTCCGCAATTTATACAAAGAGCCGCGCTTATCAGATGCAACTTATCCTTTTCTCCCGAAATGGCATCCGATGGGCACATCTTCACGCAAGCGCCGCAGCCATTACACTTTATCGTTATTGTATGTGACATATAATATCCCTCCTAACTTATGCCGAGGCGTTTGATAGTTTCGTTTGTTGGCTTGCCTGAATGGGCATCCCAGCCAAACTTTTTCCAGTATGCGCTCATCATCATTTCGATATGAACGCTCCTGCCCTTATTGGCGCCTTCCGTCTGCGGCGGCCTGCCTAAAGCCCTTTCGCTTATCTTGAAGGTCTTCGGGTCGATACCGTGCTTGAAGTTGAAAGCCTGCTTGAGCGTCTGAACTCTTTCTCCGATCTCCATATAATCTTCCGGCGTCTTGTTCCAACCCGTTGCCGCGTTGAGCCAGCCGAAAGTCGGAATCCTCTTCGATCCGATGAAAAGCCCAAAAAGGCACATACCGGTGGCGTTGGCCAGACTCATAAACTTACTGCAAGCCACTGCCCATTGTGTTTTTTCATCACTTACTATGTATTTGCTGTTTTTCGTGTAAAGCGGGCTGGGCGAGGGTAATCCTTTTACGGTTTTCCAAAGCTGAAACATCTCGTAGTACAGAAAAGCCCCGAGTGTATGCCTGCCGGGCGTTGCCTCGGCGCAGTAGTGGACGTTGAAACCGGGATCGTTTCTGCCATCGTGCATTGCCGGTTCCTGGCCGCCCGCGTGAATGGCGTACTGTTCAGATCCCTTGCCGATCTTTTTTGCAGCGACCTTGGTGCCATCGGCAAGCAAATCACCTATTCCTTCACGGGCAATCATCTTTTTGATCAGGGCGACTATGGCCTCGGTATTTCCCCACTTGAGCTCCAGGCCATCCGTATCTTTTTTTGTGAGGATGCCCTTTTCATAGCACTCGATGGCAAATGCCGCCGTACCGCCTGCTGAGATGGTGTCCATACCGGCTCTGTTTAGAAGTTCGTTTAAGTAAAACACAGAGTCCAAATCCTCATTCATGCAAAGACCGCTTAAAGCCAGCACACTTTCATATTCCGGTTTGTGAGTGTGGGCGTACTTGCCTTTCAGGGTGCAGATGCCGCCGCATCCCAACGGACAAGAGTAGCAATGATATTTTACAAGTTCTACGTCCGTAATGAGATCGGGATTGATCTTCCTTGATTTTTTCATGGGAAAATCAACATTTGATCCGCCCCAGTTTTTTAAAGGTGCGTCACCCATTTCTGGAGATAACTGGTTCATTCCGACAGTACCCCACTTTTTCAAAATTGTCCGGTAGAGCATGCCGTCCTGCGGGAACAGTACTGATGTAATCCTCATAAACGTGCCCACAAAGGCGAATATGCCTCCGGGCGGAAGCGGTACAGGAAAGGTGACCCACTTGGCGCACTTTTGACTTAGTTTTTTGATTGCCCCAAGGTCATGAACTGCGATGCGCTGCACGCCGTCAAGCACTACCGCTTTGAGTTTTTTAGAGCCCATTACGGCGCCTAGTCCGGATCGTGCCGCGATTCTTCCCTTATCGTTGCAGACACCGGAAATCAGGGAAAGTTTTTCTCCTGACGTACCAATAACAGCCACCGCGGACTTTTTGCCGTGAGTATCGTGAAGGAGATCTTCGGTTTCCACGGCATCTTTGCCCCAAATCCTGCTTGCATCCAAGAGCTGCGCTTTGTCGTTTTTGATGTAAAGATAGACGGGTTTGGCGCTGATTCCGGAAAAGAAAATAGCGTCATAACCACATCGTTTAATAGCAGGGGAAAATGTGCCTCCACAATTGGCATCTCCCCAGCCTCCCGTCAGAGGCGACTTACCTACAAGGGTCCATCGCCCTGAAAAAAAGCTTCCCGTTCCTGTCAGCATCCCCGAACAGAATCCGAGGATATTATCAGGGCCGAGCGGATCGGCGCCTGCGGGAACGCGATTGTAAAGGATGTACGCCCCCAGTCCCACACCGCTCAGATATTTCTGATATACTTCATCGGGAATTATTTCTTCTTTTATTTCGCCGCGGGTCAGATCAACATTAAGGATCTTGCCCATACATGCCTGTTTCATATCAACCCTCCTTATATGCTCGTCATCCTTTTCTTATCTTATTTCTGTCTAATGGCTTGCCTTCCCACGCCGCTTCCAGCACCATCACGTTATCGTTGTAATCGGCATCCTCAGGATTATAGTTTGATGCCGGATCAGAAAGGGCCGCCTTAGCGATTTCGACTATTTTTTCTTTCGGCACCATCCGGTTCCCATCCCTGTCCATAACTTCCTTTAAACAGCGCGCATGCCTCTTATCGGTTGCAAAGTAGAGATCATCATTCATTTTTCTAATTATCTCCACCACTTTTTCAGCCCGTTTGTCCTTGGGAGTCTGGCTGTAAATGTCCTGCCCTGCCAGAGGAAGCAGAAGTTCGGCGATGAATTTTCCCGATTTGTGCATGTTGTATTCCAGACCATAAGGCAGAAGGATCGACATGCAAATGCCATGAGGTACGCCGCATACGGAACCTGTGGAATGTCCAAGGTTATGCACCATCCCCACCATGGAGTTGGAAAAGGCGATACCGGCAAGGCTTGCACCTACCGCCATGGCCAAACGGCTGTCTTTGTCGTTTGGATTCTTCACAGCGATAAGCAGGTTATGGCTTATCATCTCAATTGCCGCTAGAGCGTGAGAATCACTGAGGGGATTTTTTTGGAGACAGTAATAGGACTCAACCGCGTGGGTCAAGGCATCCATGCCCGTCATCGAAGTTATAAAAGGAGGCATGGTCATCGTCATGCGGGAATCGAGAATGGATACGTTAGGTAATAAAAAATAGCTCGTAAAGGCCATTTTTATATGCTTTTCATGATCCTTGATGACAGCAACCAGCGTTACCTCTGAACCTGTTCCCGCCGTTGTCGGCACGGCAATCAGTGGTTTCAACGCTCTTTTTAGTGCGCCTGCCCCGCTGAATTTCATCAGGTCAGTGGCATTTTCAGAAACGATAATATTGACGCCTTTGGCGGTGTCCATAACGGAACCGCCACCTACTGCGATTAGCGAATCGCATTCGTTCTGCCTGTACATGCCGGCTAGATCGTTTACCACTTTCAGGTCAGAATCCGGCGGAACATTGTCAGCAATTGCGCCAATGGTAACACCGGATTTGATTGCCTCGGTTACAATAGTTATCAGGCCTGCACCTGCTACACCTTTATCCGTGATGATCAAAGGTTTCTTCGCGCCCAAATCGGCAAGCAATGCTGGTATCCTTTCTAGGGCCTTGTGGCCAGCAACCAGCTTTACACTACAGCAAAATTCAAAATATTCGGGTAATAACATATTTTTCACTCCTTTCCGGCTGAAGCTGCCGGTTTGCCTTCCCAGGCGCTCTCGATTACGGTAAGATAACCTTCTTTGTCGAAGGCCGCATCATCCGCCAGACTCAATTTTTCCAGAATGTCTTCAATCATGTATTGGGGAACCCCCGCCGCCTTTAAGGTTTTCGGTATTTTATTTCCCACAGTTTCGTATAACTCTTTGATCATCCCGCCAACGATTGTCAGCGCCTTGTCCGCCTTAGAAGAATCAGGCGTAGCGGCGTACACGTCAGGGCCTGCCAGTGGCAGAAGCAATTGAGCTATATTGTAACCGCCCTTCTTCTGGTAGTAGGCAAGGATTTGGGGCAGGCAGATTCCCATGCCGATTCCGTATGGTAATTGGAACATTTCCACAAGCGCCTGACCGAGATTGCTTATCAGACCTGCCGCCGTATTGGACATGGCGGTGCCGGACATGGCCACAGCATTGGCGATGGCGAGCGCCGATTTTTTATTGCAGGGCTTCTTCACAGCGAGCGCCAAATTTCCCGCGACAAACCCGATTGCGGCATAAGAGTATGCATCGGTAAGTGGATTCTTGTTTTTGGCGGTATATGCCTCAACCGATCTGGCGAAAGCGGCAAGCGCGGCCGCGGCCATTTCTTCTTTACTTTTAGCCCTGGTCATTCGCGGATCGAGGATGATCAGCGCGGGCATCAGATAGAAAGAAGAAAAAACCGTGCCCTGGAGATACGCGAACCGGGACGTCTCCACACCTGATCCTGTTGCTGTCGGAACAATAACAAATGGTTTGAGCGGACCTTTAACCGTTGGATTCTTGGCAATTTTCCGGACATCGACATTTTGCGATACGGCGATATTGAGCACCTTGGCAACATCAATAATTACGCCGCTTCCCAAGGCGATGATCGAATCGTATTTCTTTTCATTATAAACTTTTTTTAGCTCATCAATTAATTTCCAGTCGGGATTTTCGGTAACGCCATCGAAGATTCCGATGGTCATGCCGGAATCGCCGAAAGCCCTGGTGAATGTTTTGATGATGCACTTGCTAACCAGCTTTTTGCCGGTGATGACCAGTGGCCTTTTCGCGTTAAGGGCATCAAGTTCCACCGGTAGCTGCTCGAGTGCTTTATTCCCTGAATTTGTTTTGATAGGACAGGTAAATTCAAAACTATCTGAAAAAATCATAAATGCCTCCTTAAAAGCCGAGCAGGGCGCGGGTATAAACGCAAACCCTGCCGCCGTATTTTCGGCCAAGCGACCACTGTGTTGGATACCTCTTTACGGCCAGCTTCACAATGATCTTCGGAAGCAGGTACGTCTCCACTATGTCCAGAATACGCATAAACGCCATGGCATAAGGCAGCTCACCGCTGATTATCAGACGATTGCGGGAGGTGGCAAGAGCCGTGCTTTCCTGGAAGGTAAACATGAGAATGGCGGCCTCGATACCTTTAACTCCCAGCCGCAAATCAAGTTTTTTCACATCCGGATTCCAGCCAAGATATTTTACTTTGCCTTTTTCTTTGCCTACAACCATCCAGGGTCCGTTTGGCAATACTCCGAGGGCAAAGGTAAAACCATCGGGCAATTCCTCAAATTCCTTTTTGACATCCTTATCCGCTTTCGCTGCGGCCTGAATTGCCCGTCCCACAAACCACAGCATGATGGCAACATAAGCCTTTTTCAAAGGCTTACCTCCTGCCGTCTCTTCTTTGACCAAATAACTCATATTTCCCCCTTCTGAAATGATATTACGACTCCATATAGAATAAGGGTTTGCAACCCCTTGTTCTTACCCTAGTCGAACATTAATATTTTAGCAAGATACTGCTACTTCCTCACCCGACAATAATACTTCCAGCAAAAGTTTTGGAGCTTTTCTAATAACCCTTTCAGCGGTGCCTGAAACAGCATCCAATGAGGCCTTCTTTGCCACAACAGCAGTGTGCGTGGATATGCCGCTGATGTTCAGGATTATTATTTTATTTGAAGTAATATACCAAAAACGGGGGGCGGCAAAACAGTAAATCTGCCGGTTTATGTGCGTCGTATTGTAAGTATCTAATTCAACGAGGTTAATATTTTCAATGCCGGCGCGGGCGAAGATAATAGCAACTGTGCCGCTACAACCGGCAATAATGATAAGCGCTTTGCGGAGACTTTCTTGCTGAGTATCGGAAAGTACACCGTAATTGCGATCAAACAGCTCTTCATCAGACGGTTTTTTTACATTCTCCAACGCAGTATCCCCATCAAGCAAAGAATCCTTCAACTCTAGCATGCACCTGGTTTCAGCATTGTTCCTTCAGCCCTCTGCTCTCATATATCATTTTATAACT
>JBAXON010000007.1:0-28249 GCA_037133255.1 Deltaproteobacteria bacterium | reverse complement strand
CTCTCAAGTCACGCAGGAACTGCAAGACTTGACAAAGCGACTAAATCCTTCACTAATTCATATTCTGGATAGCTCTATTTCTCCGTCCTTGCTTAAAGCTTTGGCACAAAATCCGCCGGGTGCGACGTGGTATGGCTTTACCCGAATTGCGGAGAATTTGACAGGTGCTGATTTTTGCTTATCGCTCAGGCGCAGCGGCTGTGCCATGCTCAAATTAGGAATTGAATCCGGCGATCAGGACGTACTTGATCAGCTCAATAAAGGAATTGATTTGCCGGCAGCTTCAGCCGCTTTAAAAGCACTGAAAAGAGCAGGCATTGCCACATACTGTTATTTCCTCTTTGGCACGCCGCCGGAAACTGAAGAAAGTGCGCGAAAGACTCTGGATTTTGTCTGCCGCCATTCCGACTGCATTGACTTTTTGAATCTGGCAATCTTTAATCTGCCTGTACTAAGCGAAGACGCGCAAGCCTTGAAAACACGGGATTTTTATGAAGCAGACTTATCTCTTTACCGCGACTTTGAGCATCCGCTGGGATGGCAGCGCGGGAATGTGCGCAAATTTTTGGAAAAGACATTCAAAAAGCATCCGGCAGTAGCGCCTATAGTTCAGCGTACACCGGAGTTTTTCACTTCCAATCACGCAACTTTTTTTGTTTTGAACAAAGATTATTAACACTGACAATGTTGCTTTTTTCAGATTACTCCATTACAATTAGGGCTACTATAGCCAGCAGAAATAATGACAATCTCTAAGGACACCATGCTAAATATTTTCCAATTTTTTTCAAAACTCCCGAGCCTTCAAAACCTCGATCTTAAGCGTTATTTCATAGACTATTCTTTAAACAGACTTGTTTTTGGTGTGGACAACATCCATTTTGATGTTTATATCAGTCCACAGGCCTGCAAGGCGCTAAAACGGACAGCATATCTTTTGATGATCAAACATAGCCGATCAGAACATTTTTTTAGTGACTATAAAAGAGAATTATGTGAAATTGAAAAGGACACATTGAGGCGTGTTTGTACGGATGTTTTGCTCGACGGTATCGGCAGAGCTAAAGTTGCAGGAGAAGTTCAAATAGATTTACTGGCCCAGGCTGCTTTGGCAAAAATGTTTTTGGAAGAAATCAAAAATCAATATAAAAAAATACTTGCGTATTTTGACCCTCTTGTCAGAATCTATCAATTATCTCAACAGCATGACCACAATGAAGTTTTCAGAATTAAAGATAAAATAGCTGATATTAAGCGTCATCAGAATAGAATTGTTCGTCTTGTGGGAGAAGAATTATTTGCCCTGCTTGCCGATATTCAGTCAAGAAACCTGCGAAATCTGAGAGAAACTCATTTTCACCCGCAAGACATTTTACCAGACAATTTTTTTATTAATCCCATACTGCATACAGATAATCCTACCGACGATTTTTTTCTCATAGAGGAGTATGTACTTTTAGGTCAGAGATCTGAAGATCCGGACAATTACGAAAGCGTTAAGCTGATCATCAATGAACTGCTTGGCAAAACTGATTTAAGGCAGGAAAACACTCAAGACATTCATCCGACAAGTGGAAAGGAAAGCAAAGAACAAAAAGATGAAAGTTTTTTTGATGCGGAAGTGAGCATATTTGATTTATGGATAATGGACGAAGGCAATTTTGACCGGATGCTCAACTGTTTTGATGCGCAAGAACAGTACGAAAGGGCCAAAGAGGCAAAAGAATTCAAAGATGGGCTTCGAAAACTTCAAGAGCAAATAAAAACCCGGCAGAAGTTGCTCAATCTTTTTTACCGTAAATTTAAAAAAGCCCGCCTGCTTAGACAAATTGTCGCGGCTTTTGAAATGAAATCAGTATATGGCAACTACTGCCCGCCTATGTTGCCCAGACAGATAAGGGAATTCCTGGTAGATTTCTGGGCAAGAAAATCAATTACCCGTCTACTGAAACGCCGGAAATCTGTTCAGGGCAAACTCTTTCCTCTTGCGCCCCTTCAGCAAACTCTCCAACGGATCAACCGCATTACTCAGGAAGAAAAAAAACGGCATTTACTGATGTTTCTAAAACAAATTTCACGCTACTCCCGTGACCTCTGTAACTGCCGAATTCTTCGGGACGCGATGGACGCGATCAATCTGGCGACAGAAGAAAAGATTATTTTACTGTCTCGGGGCAATCGCTCACTTTTTGAGTTTCTGCTGCGAGATGAGCACGGCAAGGAAGAAAAACCGGTTAGTCATCATGTCATTCTCAAAGCCGACATTCGCGGTTCAATGGATATCAATTCTACAATGAGAACCCGGGGACTTAATCCGGCATCATATTTCAGTCTTAATTTTTTTGATCCGATCTCCGCTATTCTTGCCGAATATGACGCCGCCAAAGTATTTATCGAGGGAGACGCGATTATTCTATCCATTTTTGAAAAGAAAGAATCACCACAGAGTTGTTATAGTGTGGCGCGGGCTTGCGGAATGGCTATTCGAATACTGCAAATTGTTCAGCGTTATAATGTAAAAAATAAAGAAAATAATCTGCCCATACTCGAACTGGGAATTGGTATCAGCGCAAGCACGGGCCCCCCGGCTTATCTTTTTGATGGAGATTCGAGAATCATGATTTCCCCGGCGATTAATCAGGCTGATCGGCTTTCAAGCTGTGACAAGAAACTGCGCAAGCGTTTAAAAAACAAAAATCCTCTCTTCAATTTATTTGTCTTTAAAAATGATGCGGAAGAAGAAACCGAAGACATCGCAGACGAATTTTCCCTGCGCTTTAATGTCAACGGAATTGAACTAAGTGTTGATGGTTTTAACAAGCTTGCCAAAGAGATCAAGCTGAAAAAAATCAACTATGCGGCAGGCAAAAATGAAAAAGTGAAACTCTATACAGGCAAAGTACCCAAAGTGAACGGCAATTATCAGAATCTTGCTATTCGGGAAGCCATAATTTGTGAGCTTAATGCGGAAACCGTGGATGTAACCTGCGAAACAGCAAGAAAATACTATGAAGTTTGCACATCCCAGGAAATCTACGATTTTATTGATAATCCCACATAATCCCCAACGCTGTGATTTCTTCCTGGAAGGCCACAATTTTTTCTTTTAAAACTCATTTCTCCTATTGACAAAGTCTAAATGTTGTAGTTAATAGAAAAAAAACTACCATATATTGTGCTTTTTAATAATTTTAACCCCAGGAGATAAACTTCATGCAAAAGAAAGCCTACACCCAAATTGTCCCTAATTTAACGAAAAACGCCATCACAGTTCTGGAGCGGCGTTATCTCAAGCGTGATAAGGAAGGGAAAATTCTGGAGACTCCCAGCCAGATGTTCAGGCGTGTGGCCGATACAATTGCCAGTGCCGATGGAAAATTTGATAAAAAGGCTGATACTGCGCAACTGGCAGAAGAGTTTTATCGAATGATGAGCGAACTGGAATTTCTGCCCAACTCTCCTACCTTAATGAATGCCGGGCGCGAACTGGGACAGCTATCCGCCTGTTTTGTGCTGCCCGTGGGCGATTCTATGGAAGAAATATTTGACGCAGTTAAATATACCGCCCTTATTCACAAGTCCGGTGGCGGCACCGGATTTTCCTTTTCCCGCCTGCGTCCCGCAAACGATATAGTTTTAACCACCACCGGCATCTCCAGTGGACCAATCTCTTTCATGCGCGTTTTTGATGTCGCCACAGAGACCATCAAGCAGGGTGGCACAAGACGAGGCGCCAATATGGGTATTTTGCGGGTTGACCATCCGGACATTATGGATTTCATCATGTGCAAGGCCGATAAAAAACAATTGAACAACTTCAACATATCGGTTGGCTTAACCGAAGCCTTCATGAAGGCTGTAGAGAAAGACGAGAATTATGATATCATCAACCCCCGTGACAAACAAATTTCCGGCAACCTCAACGCCCGCAAGGTGTTCAACCGCATTATCACTCAGGCGTGGGAAAATGGCGAGCCGGGGATTGTCTTTCTCGACAGGCTCAACCGGGATAATCCCACCCCGAATGTCGGCCAGATCGAATCCACCAATCCTTGTGGTGAGCAGCCGCTCCTGCCCTATGAAGCCTGCAATCTGGGATCGATTAATCTGAGCAAAATGATCAAAGACGGCCAGATTGACTGGGCAAGGCTGGAAGAGGTTGTTGCGCTGTCAGTTCATTTTCTGGATAACGTTGTGGAGGTCAATAAATATCCCCTTGACAAAATTGCCCTGATGACCCTGGCCAACCGTAAAATCGGCCTGGGTGTTATGGGCTGGGCGGATATGCTGATTTTACTTGGCATTCCCTACAGCACCGAAGAGGCTATCGAACTTGCCCAAAAAGTTATGCAGTTTATCAATGAGCAGGGTCACCGCGCCTCAGAAAGGCTCGCCAAAAAGCGGGGTCCGTTTCCGAATTTTGCAGATTCTCTATATGGCAAGAAAGGTCAGCCGCCGCTGCGCAATGCCACAGTGACCACCATCGCGCCTACCGGAACCATTTCGATTATGGCTAATGCCTCATCCGGGGTGGAACCACTCTTCGCTGTTTCTTATGTCCGGCAGGTCATGGATAATGACATCCTTGTGGAAGTCCATCCTCATTTTGAAGCCATTGCCAAAGAAAGAGGATTTTATTCTCCGGAGTTGATGCAGCGCATCGCCGAAAATGGCACTATCCATAACATTGACGAAATCCCCGAGGATATACGCAATATTTTTGTTACCGCGCATGACATCTCTCCGGAGATGCACATTAAAATGCAGGCCGCGTTTCAAAAATATACCGATAACGCGGTCAGTAAAACAGTCAATTTTACAAATGGCGCAACCGTTCAAGATGTCGCCAGAGTTTATGAGCTGGCTTATCAACTGGACTGCAAAGGCGTAACGATATATCGTGATGGATCAAGAGATCAGCAGGTGCTGACCAGAGGTAAAAAAGAAGAAAAATCCGCGACGGAAAATATTGATCACGAAAAACAGGCAACAAAACGCGAGCGGCCGAAAATCCTGAAAGGCTGGACATACCAGATGCAGACAGGTTGCGGGCCGCTTTATGTCACAGTCAACGAGGATACCAATGGTCTTTTTGAATTGTTCACTACTATGGGGAAAGCGGGCGGTTGCGCGGCATCACAGAGCGAAGCCATCGGACGAATGGTCTCCCTGGCCTGGCGCAGCGGCATACAGGCGCGGCAAGTTATCAAACAGCTCCAGGGTATTTCCTGCCATTCGCCATCCGGCTTTGGCGAAAACAAAATTATGTCCTGCGCCGACGCGGTAGCCAGAGCTATTCAATCCCACATGTCAGCAAATGGCGGGAGTCCGGTTAACGAAAAACGGTCATTTTTCAAAGGTGCCTGCCCTGATTGCGGCGGGATTGTGGAACACGAGGGTGGTTGCGCCGTCTGCCGCGGCTGCGGCTACAGCGAGTGTGCATAATACCAAGTAAGCTTTCATAAATTCATATTTTTCTTCGTTTGTCATTGCGAGGAGTCCCTTGGACCACGTGGCAATCCCAATACTATCAAGCCTTATGAGATTGCCACGCCTCCTGAGAGTCGGCTCGCAATGACAGTTGCGACAGAGTCTCAGGAGGGGGATCAATCTTTCGGTTTTTCTTCCGCCGCTGCCTCTGTTTTCTTGTCCGCAGCGCTTTCACTACCAAGGCCTCGCGTATTTTCTTTTGTCTTGGCATCTTCTTTAGCCAGCAGCAATCTGGTTTGGGATTGTTGCAAAATATCTCTACACCGGGCATCGGCCTTCAGCGCACAATCTTGTTCTTTCTTCGCGTAATAACCTAATATTTTTAAAGCAATTTCCTGGACCGAAAAAGGTTTGACGATGTACCCCTCAATACCGTACTTCACACAGGACATGACATCTTCCCTACCGGCCATCGACGTTGCCATCACTATAGTTGTTTTCTTGTCTTCAATGTTTGTCCGAATCTCTTTTAATACCTGGTCTCCGTTCATTTCCGGTAGCTGTATGTCCAATATAATAATGTCGGGGTGCCATTCATTATGTACAAGAAGCGCTTCTTCACCCGAGGCAACCAATTTCTTATCGAATACCTGATTGAAAAGCCCCTTGTCGTATAGCAACTGAGTGCTAGTGTCATCTTCAACAACCAGAACCTTAATCTTGTTCGTACCATATATCCTCATCTGCGTGAGACCTCCAATTCCGGCAAAAAATTTGCTTCGCCGTTTTTATAATTTTAAAGTTCTTGCATCGGCAAGACAAACCCGGTTGCGTCCACCGTTCTTGGCCTGATACAATGCAGCATCCGCAGCCGCCAGCAGTTCATCTGCTTTCCCGGTTCCGCTCCAAATTACCACCCCGATGCTGAGAGTGATGGACACGCTTCCAGCCCTGGTGACGATCGGCTGGCCTTCAATTGCGACCCGAAAGCGCTCATAGAGATTGAATGCATCACTTTCTTTGATGCCCGGTGTGATCACTACAAACTCCTCTCCTCCAAAGCGTCCCAGCGAGTCATAAGTACGCAGGCATCTCTCCATGTTTCGTGCAAAACCGCAAAGCACTTCATCCCCGACCAGGTGGCCGTGGGTATCGTTAATTTTCTTAAAATGATCAATGTCACAAATTCCTATGGCCATCCCGCTGCGCTGTCGCTCTTCCCGGGAAAGCTCCCGGGACAGGATATCCATGATGGCCCGGCGATTATGAAGGTCGGTCAAGGAATCGTGAGAAGCTTCATGGGCAAGGGCCATATTGGTTGTATGCAGATTAGCTTGTAGTTCGAGTATTCGCCTGCCAACCTCAATCCTTGCACGCAGCTCGCCTGGGTCGAAAGGCTTAGACAGATAGTCGTCCGCGCCGGCATCAAGCCCTACAATAATGTCAGCTTTTTCGCTCTTAGCGGTCAACATGATGATGTAAGGTGGCTGGTCGTTTTTTACGGCGCGGAGCCGGACTACGACCTCCGGCCCGTCCATTTCCGGCATCATCCAATCAAGGATAGCAAGCCCCGGCGCATCGGGTTGTTGCATTGCCTGCAAGGCCTCCGCGCCGTTGATCGTCGCTACCACCTCGTGTCCCTGCTTGGTCAATACCACCGTCAGCAGATTGCGCGATGTTTTGTCATCTTCGGCAATCAGAATGCGCATGCTAACACCTCCGTTTATGAAAACAACTCCATCTTGGGTAGTTCTTCCACCGCTTTCGCCTAAAGCCTGCCCTTTCCTATTTCTTCCTTTAATAGCTCGAACTGAGTTATCATTTCCGGCAGGCGATCCCTGACTTCGTCCAGATTGCCGGCGCTGGCCGCTTTTTCCATCTTGAAGGCCAACGCACGCAGTGCTTCGCCACCAATGTTGGCTGCGGCTCCTTTGAGAGTGTGTGCCTGGCGCTCAGTTCCCGAAACATCGCCTGCCGCAAGAAAGCCGCGCAGCGCTTCGATCTGTTTGGGAGCATCGTCCAGAAAAGTTTCGATCACCATGCGTGCCAGGTCCTCGTCGTCCATCATGCGATCAAGCATTCCTGCCTTGTCAAAGACAGGGAGTTTTGAATGTCCAACATCCAAGGATTCATTCGCTGGATGTTGAGCATTGGTTATTGGATATTCATCTTTTCCTTCTTTAGGCAGCCATTTCTCCAGCGCTTCTGCCAAGGCGGCGGGATCAACCGGCTTGGTAATGTAGTCATTCATCCCCGCCTGCAGGCAGTGCTGACGGTCGCCCTGCATGGCGTGAGCGGTCATGGCGATAATAGGAACCAGGTGATTCCGCACCGCGGATTTGGGATTGCGGATTTCTCTGGTGGCTTTCAGTCCGTCCATTACAGGCATCTGCACATCCATGAGCACCAGGTCATAAGAGATATTTTCCAGGGCGGTGACTACCTCCACGCCGTTTCCCACTGTGTCCGCGGTCAGGCCCAGCTTTTTTAGAATGCCTATGGCTACCTGTTGATTGACGATATTGTCTTCAGCCAGCAGGATACGAACCGCGCCACGGCGCATCTCGCGAATCACATGGCGCGTGACAAGAGGTTGCGCCTGCTTCTGAGACGCGGCGGAGGCGAACACCACGGCAAGGCAGTCGAATAGATCTGACTGCCGCGACGGTTTGCTCAGGTACGCGGCAAATCCGATCTGCTCCATTTTTTTTGCATCCCCCCGTTGGCCCAGAGAGGTCATCAGCACCAAAGGAATATCCTTCAGTGTTTCATCAGCCTTAATGGCCGCTGCCAGCTCCGCTCCGTCCATGCCGGGCATCTGCATGTCGAGAATGGCCATTCGGAATGGGTCGCCCGCGTCGCTGGCGCAATTGAGCGCCTGCAGGGCGGTTGCCCCGTCCGGGGCCTCTTCCCCCCGCACACCCCATGCCTTAAGTTGCTCTATAAGAACCTCGCGGTTGGTAACATTGTCATCCACAACCAGAACATGTAAATCGCGAATATCGGCAGGCGGCGCTACGTTGCGTTCCCGTTGTGCCTGTTTGCCCAGGCGCACGGTGAACCAGAACTCCGAACCTTGTCCTTTTTCGCTGACTAAACCGATCTCACCACCCATCTTCAGCACCAGTTCTTTCGATATGGCTAAGCCCAGACCGGTTCCGCCATACTGGCGAGTGGTCGAAGTATCAGCCTGAGTGAACTTCTGAAACATAATTGACTGCTTATGTTCCGGGATGCCTATACCTGTGTCCCTAATGGAGAAGCGGAGCAGGACTGAGGCTTCCGTTTCCGATACCAGGAATACTCGCACGGAGATCTCGCCTTGATGGGTGAACTTAATGGCGTTGCCCGTAAGGTTAGTGAGAATCTGCCGCAGGCGGCCGGGGTCGCCTTGCAGATATGACGGCACTTCCGGCGCGGCGGCGCAGATGAGCTCGATCCCCTTTTCGTGGGCACGCATTGCCAGTGTGTCGGCAAAGTTCTCCAGCAGGGAACGCAGGTCAAAGTCCAGCGTCTCTATTTCCAGTTTGCCCGCCTCAATCTTGGAAAAATCCAGAATGTCGTTGAGGATCTTCAGCAGTGATTCGCTGCTGGCCAGCACGATTCCCGCGAATTTGCGCTGTTCGTCGTTAAGTTCGGAATTCAAAAGCAGGCTGGTCATGCCAATGATGCCGTTCATGGGCGTGCGGATTTCATGACTCATGTTGGCCAGAAACTCGCTCTTGGCAATATTGGCCATCTCCGCCCTCATGGCCATCTGGTTGCTGTTGGCTATAGCTTCCTCCAACTGGATGTTTGTTTTCTGAAGCTCATCTTTCGCCTGCTTGCGTTTTGTGATGTCCCGGCCAACCCCCCGGAAACCGATAACCTCTCCTTTTTGGTTTTTCAGAGGAAAACCTGCCAGGTCAGCGAGTGCAATTGTTCCATCCTTACGGAGAAGCTTATAGAAAATACCCCTTTCGGGTTTACCCGTAGAGTATATCCTGCCGAAAATATTATACATATTACTATATTCATCTTTTTCCATTTGCTTTCGGAAACTTGATCCAATCAGCTCCTCTCTTGAATAGCCCGAATGACGGCAGGTTGCGTCATTAACGAAAGTGAAATTGCCGGCGAGATCTAGCTCAAGGTAGCCGTCCTCCATCTCTTCAAGTATCGTCCGGTATTTTGCTTCAGATTGATGTAACGCCTCTTCCATTTTTTTGCGTTCGGTTATGTCATGATGGGAGCCGTAAACCCCTGTAACGTTTCCCTCATCATCGCGTATGCCCCGAATGTAAGTTGAAAGATACTTTATTGAACCGTCCTTATGGTAATACTCCAATTCCACAGTTGCCGACCTGTTCGGATCAGCGTCCTTATCTTTTTCCCGTTCTAATTCCGCCAATAGCATCTCAAAAACCATTTTCTGGGATTCGGGGGTCAACTGTTCATCAACCTTTTGGTTCATCCTTTCTTCCGGAGTGAACCCCAGCATATTTTCGATGGACGGGCTGACATAGGTTGTAGCCATATTCATATCCACTGTGAATACCACATCAGCCATGCTCTCGGCGAGAAATTGGTATCTTTTCTCGGAATCGCGCAGCGCCTTCTCCGCCTGTTTGCGATCAGTTATATCCATGATGAGATTTAGTGTTGCGGGTCGTCCTTCCCAATCGATCAGGGCAGAGCTGAGTTCCACCCACCGAATCTGGCCACTCTTGTGGATAGTCCTGTAAATATGCTTTGTTGACGTTGTATCGCCACTGATTTTTTGAAGATATCGTTGCGTCACCAAATCCCGGTCTTCAGGATGTATTAATTCAAATATATTGATGGACAGTACTTCTTGTTCCGAATAACCAAACGAATCAAGCGCTGGCAGATTTACATATTTGATTTTGCCGTCCTGTATCACCAGCATAGTCTCATTGATATTCTCCACCAGAATACGATATCTTTCTTCGTTCTTGCGCAGCGCCTCCTGCTGAAAGCGAATGGAGGAGTCGGTGCGTTTAAGCAGGGCATAGATGAAGCCTATCAGCATTGATAGCAGGACTATGCCCGCTGCTCCGACTATGGCCAGCAGTCGCGTAAAGGCAGCTTTTTCGGTCGAGATATCACGAAGAATCAGCAGGTGACCGATGTTTTTTTGAGAGGCGTCTTGCATGGGCGAGGCGGATACCCGCCAATCCTTCCCGTCAAAGGCGATCTCCTTGTCGGTTTCGCGGTGGATATGAGCGCCAGCAAATTGGTGGTCGGCCCAGGACGCGAAGGCATCGGGCAGACGACCCTGGGAGGCATAGATCACTACGCTGCGGGGAAGACGGTTCCAGTCGGCCTCCCGACCGAGCATGCGCATGCCCGCTTCCCATGCGAGCCTGTTCAGATGTTCCTTGCGGATGGCCACGGCCAGTTGTATGCCGCGGCTGGTATGCAGCAATAGCAGCACATCCTCAATCTCTTTACCCAATTCCACGTAGCCAAGGAGCTTGCCGCGCGCGAAGACCGGTTGCACCACCCGCAGAGTGAATGTGCCCAGAGGACCAAGTTCAATGCCGGAAGCGGTTTTGCCGGTTCGTTCCGCCGCCAGCGCAGTGAAGCGATTGATGAGATCGCCGCGTTTCTGCGGCGAGTGGACACGCAGCAGACAGATGCGATGGCGATCGAAAAAGTAGAAATGAGTTAAGTTGTTTTCCCTGCGTAGTTGCTCGAAGACGGGTTGCCATACGGCCAGAAGGGAATTAACGTTGCCTTCACCGAGGGATTTTTGCACGCGTGGATCGGCGGCGATGAGCTTTGCTGACTCGGTAAGACCTGCGACCTGCTGCTCTAGAGCCAATCGCAAATCTTCGTCAACACGGGAAATATCGGCAACAATTGCATTGGCCACTTGCTGCTGATGCTGAAACCACAGAAGCCCCCCCGCACCAGCCGCCAGGAACAACAGCGCAGCCATGATAGGTATCAGCATGCGCCGCATTAACAGCCTTGGAGATGCCTCAACTCTGCGGGTAGATGCAAACGCGGCGGCCACAAAGATGAGCAGTACAAGCAGCAGCGCAAGCGGCAGTGCCGCGCGCGCGGCAACCGTCAATTTCCAGGCGCGCGCGTCAATATCCATGCCCAGCACGGCAACCGCAGCGCCGGTTTGCGGGTCTGTCAGTGGGAAAAGCGCGGAAACCCACGTGCCCCAGCGGTCGGTAACCGGACCGTCAACAGACGCGGTAGAGCTTTCAAAGATAAGTCGATAAGCTGCCGGCGCCTCATCATAAATCTGTCCGGGGGGGGAGTAGTCTTTGGAATTGGCAGGTTCGCTATCGACAAAGAAGAACAGTTTCCCATCGGTTTTGTGACCCAGAAGGTAGATAAATCGGCATTGCGGATTGGCTTTGCGGACGGCAGCAAGCAGTTCTTTGAGCCGCAGGTAATCGGGGTTGGCAAGATCGGCTTGCGTGCCGGAAAGAACCTTGACGCTTTCGATGTTCACCGCCTGCGCCACCAGGCGCGACTGCTGGAGCAGTTCAACGCGCATCTCGTCATCTGCCCGTATAACCATCCAACAGGCAAACGCAGCGCCCGCGGCCATGAGCAGCACAATAAGAATAGCGAAATGTATGGTGCGCAAGGCGATAATCCTCCCCCACAGGGAAACGGAAACACCTGAACTCTGAATACTGTCCTTACTTATCATTCATCCCTCTCCCTTCTTTTACCACAGATCAACCTGAGTTTTGGTATTTTCCTGCTTCGAAAGGGTTTTTTTCCAATAGTGTTCCTCTCTTTTTACCAGCTTGCTTGTTCGTGCCATTTTTTTGACATAAACTGAAAAATCCTCTGAATGAAAATGAATCACCCTTCCCACTGTACCGCCTAAATCGGAAGACACCAGAGGTATTTTTTCGCCTTCTAGAAATTCTTTGATAAATCGGCAATTTACTTCACCAACCGCAAAAAAATTGCTGGTGGAAGGATCTCTGGCTTTCAGTACAGTTGCTCCACCGAAAGCTTTTGCTCTTAAATTACCATGCTGAGCTCCCCGATTCCACATCTCATTGATCATTAATTCCATAGAGTGAATACCATATCTGCCCGCTTCCGTGACACACATGGGCATTTCTCTGGAGTAAACCTTGTTGCTGAGTAGGAAGTGATTCATGCCGACAATTTTATTATAAGGGTCATAAAGGCAAGCTGACACGCAAGAACCCAGCAATGTACTTATAACAAATTCTTCATTGGTTACATAATATTCACCAGGCAGAATGGTCATACGCTTGCCGTTTTCCGTATTTTGAAGTCTCATCCGCTATCCAGTTGCATTACGAAGTTTTCGCCGCACGAGGGCACTAGAATTTTCTATGTAATCTTACACCTTTGAATGTTGAATGTCCAGAAAGTAATAGGACCCATTCCGTGTTTTCTCCTTTTAGCGGAATAATTCCGGCAAAAGTGGATTTTTTGGAAATAGTGCTCAATATTTTATTCATTTAGCCGATACAATAGTATATAATATATTATATTTAAAAGAGAAGTTGCGGATTGAAATTGCTTAAAAGTAATTCGGAACTTCCAAAATCAGTATTGTCAGAGATGTAAAATATGAAAGCTAATGTTCTGATCATTGATGATGAAAAAAAACTTTGTACACTTCTTTCTCAAAAGATTGGAAGTATGGGGCATAGGACCAAGTATGCCTTAACCCTTCAAGAAGGCTATTCTTATTCGCAGGATGAACCTTTTGATTTCATATATCTCGATGTGCATATGCCGGACGGCAACGGACTGGAAGCAATTTCAAAGCTGCGTGAAACCCCTTCAATGCCTGAAGTCATCATCATGACCGGTGATGCGGAAGCCGCCGGAGCGGAATTAGCAATTAAATGCGGCGCGTGGGATTATATCATCAAACCTTCTTCATTGGACATAATGGTTCTACCTTTAATTCGCGCTCTGGAATACCGGCAGGCGAAGATTGCAAGTAACCAGGCAGCATTGAAGAGGGATAATATTGTTGGTTCCAGCGTCGCAATACAAACCTGTCTGGATCAGGTTGCTCATGCGGCGGCATCAGATGCTAATGTTTTAGTAACCGGAGAAACAGGAACGGGAAAGGAATTAATTTCGCTGGCCGTTCATGAAAACAGCGAGCGTGCCGCGAAAAGCTTTGTGGTTGTTGATTGCGCTTCTCTTTCGACAACGCTTGTGGAAAGCATGCTTTTTGGTTATGAAAAAGGCGCATATACCGGCGCAGACCGTGCCCAGGACGGTTTGATCCTGCAGGCCGACGGAGGCACATTATTTCTTGACGAAATTGGCGAATTGCCACTGACAATACAGAAAACATTTTTGCGGGTTTTACAGGAAAAGCGTCTGCGCCCTTTAGGCAGCAAAATTGAAATCGCCAGTAATTTCAGGTTAATCGCGGCAACCAACCGTAATTTAGAGAAAATGGCTGAAGGAGGAACTTTCCGCAGCGATTTACTATTTCGCATCCGCACCGTTCAACTTGAAATCCAGCCGCTGAGAAACCATTTGGAAGACATAAAAGAATTGTCCCAATATTACGTAAGCAAGCTTTGCAATCGCAGCGGAATTGAGTTGAAGGATTTTTCCCCTGATTTTATTGACGTGCTGATGAGCTATAGCTGGCCCGGAAATGTTCGCGAGCTTTTTACAGCGCTGGAAAGAGCTATGTCTGAGGCTCTGCATGATCCGGTTTTATATCCCAAGCATTTACCAACCAATATAAGAGTAAAACTCGCCGTGAACTCTATTGACAAAAAGCGGTCAACCAAGAGCTCACAAAAAGACAAACCCCTCGATATTTTACCAAATTTTCACAACTCGCGCGAAAAAGCCATAGCCGAAACAGATGATGAATATTTAAAAAAACTAATGTCCTTGTGCGCTGCCGATATTAAAAAAGCCTGTGCTATTTCCGGCCTTTCCCGCTCCCGACTTTATGAACTGCTCAAAAAATACAAAATTAAATACTAATACAAAGTTGCTTTTATAACCCCGTCGCAGATACCCTTCAGGGTGCTGTGCGGCAGTGTCACAATCTTCGGTTATCCTTGCGAACATGAAAGTGTAGGCCACGTGACCCCACGTGGCGAAACAAATATCGCCGGGTCAGGTGACCCGGCCTACATGGCATTCCCTCCATTAGAGATTACGGCACAATCTTACAGTACCCTGAAGGGTATCTGAGACGGGGCTTTGAAAGCTTACCCGGCATTATCCCTGTACCCGGAAAAAAATTCCGCTTTCGCTGGAATAAATCCTGCCGGGGCGGACAAATTATATCAGTAAGTACATTTTTTCTGCCAAATCCTCCCCGGAAACTTTTATATTTTAATCCCTATCCATCAGAATTAACAACGAATATTTAAAATAATAAGCAAAAAGTCGATAGAATTTTCAATTGGCATTCTTTCTGCAATTACCCAGCTTTCTTGAATGAAGAACATTCAGTGGGATTGTTAACAGGAAGCCTAAATGAACATCATTTATTATTGCCCGGTCAGGGATGCTATCTGCCGCAAAATAAAGCGCATCATTGAAGTAATGGTTTCGCTTAAAAAATTTGAAACATTATCGAGCATGAAAATCATGGAGGATCATTTGCGCTCCTCTTTATCGGATGATTTTGTCATCATCCTGCAGGTAGGAAGCTTCGCTGAACTCCAGAACATTATTGCGCTTAAGGAACTGCTAATTGATCACCGGATAATTTTGATATTGCCGGATGATGATCCGGGCACTACCGTTCTTGCGCACACGCTGCGTCCGCGGCTGATTACTTACCGGGATAGCGATTTTTTAGATGTTGCGTCGGTTCTAAGCCGCATGAATTTCAAGGCGGATAATCTATAAGATAAATCAAGAGGAAAGGAGACAGTTAATGGTTTTTGCAATCGAGAAAACAACAAAGGACGGAACGGTGATCGTGGCAGGCGCCCTTACTGTAAGTCATATTGCCGAGATGCGTGAGGAGCTGATCAAGGCACTTCAGGTATCCCAAAAAGCAAAGTTAGATTTGCAGGCAGTAACTGAAATTGACTTATCCGCGCTGCAGCTTTTTTGTTCGGCGCATAAAACAGCCGTGAAGGCGAAAAAGGGTTTTGAACTGATCGATAGTTCTACGGGAGTGGCTAAAAACACAGCGGGACTTAACGGCTATTTGCGGCAACAGGGCTGCAATATAGTCATGGACGAAACATGCCTGTGGAAGATTAAGAGGAGCGCTCAATGAGTGAGACAATAATGACTGTTGATGATTCCGCGTCTATCCGCCAGATGGTATCCTTTACTCTGAAGCAGGCGGGATACACTGTTGTGGAGGCAGTTGACGGCCAGGACGCGCTCACCAAGCTTCAAACTGCAACCGTGCAGATGATCATAACTGATTTGAACATGCCCAATCTCGACGGTATCGGGTTAATCCGCGCCGTTCGTGCTAACCCCGCTCACCGATTTGTTCCAATTGTTATGCTGACCACAGAATCACAGGCGGAAAAAAAGCTGGAAGGGAAGGATGCCGGCGCAACAGGATGGATTGTTAAACCATTTAAACCCGATCAGCTTTTAGCGGTAATTCGAAAGGTGCTGGGATAATGGATCAACACGAAACTGTATTTAGAGAAGAAGCCTACGAACTATTAACCGAACTGGAGAGTTCTCTTTTGGAGCTGGAAAATAATCCTGCCGATAACGAACTCATTTCTAAAATTTTCCGCGCGATGCATACAATCAAAGGTTCAGGGGCAATGTTCGGTTTTGATAAAGTCGCCACTTTTACCCATGATATTGAGTCAGTTTATGATCTGCTGCGCAATGGAAAAATTACAGCAAATAAAGAACTCATTACGATCACGCTGAGTTCATGCGATCAAATCCGCCGGATGATTGATGGCGCAGATGAATCTGACGCGGGTAAGGCGGAAAAACTAACGCTGGCCTTCAAGGAATTCCTTTTGTCCGCCAAAGACAAGCCCGGTAATGGTGAACCTCCTAAAGCACAGGAAGAAGAACTGACGCCACTTGAACCTGCTGATAAAAAAGTTACTTACCGTATCAGGTTTAAGCCTCATGCGGATATATTCTCACGTGGAACAAACACAACACCGCTGCTTACGGAATTGAGAAGAATGGGCGTTTGTAAATTAATGGCGCAAACCGACGCTGTTCCTGAGCTTGACTTGTTGAATCCGGAAAGCTGTTACATATACTGGGATATAATGCTGACTACCAACCGCGGAATTAACGCGATTAAAGATGTTTTTATTTTTGTTGAGGATGACTGTGAATTGACGATTGAAGCTGTTGACGAAGGCAGCGCAGGTGAGAACGATGAATACAAGAGATTAGGTGAAATATTAATTGAGCGCGGCGATGTTTCGCGTGACGTAGTGGAAAAAATGATGGCCGCTCACGAAAAGATTGGCGAAAAGCTGGTTGCCGAGGGCTTTGTGGCGGCAGATAAGATTCAATCAGCTTTAGCCGAACAGCAGCATATTCAGGAGATGAGGGAAAAAACCAAGGCGACAGATTCAGGCGCGACGATTCGCGTTCCCGCCAAAAGACTCGATCGTCTGGTGAACATGGTAGGCGAGCTGGTCACCGTGCAGTCAAGACTTTCTCAGTTAGCCGCGCAAGTAAGCGATGCGGATTTGATTTTGGTGGCGGAAGAAGTGGAAAGGTTAACCGCCGAGCTACGCGACAACACGATGAGTATCCGCATGATGCCCATCGGGAATACCTTCAGTAATTTTAAACGTCTGGTGCGTGATTTATCGGAAGAATTAGGCAAGCAAATTAATCTGGTAACCGAAGGCGCGGAAACGGAACTCGATAAGACAGTAATTGAAAAACTAAACGATCCGCTCATTCATCTCATTCGCAACAGCATTGATCACGGAATAGAGCTACCGGCAGTAAGAGAGCAAAAAGGCAAGCCTAAATCAGGCACGCTGCGCTTAACTGCCGAGCATGCCGGCTCTCATGTTCTTATTGCCATCATTGATGATGGAGCGGGTCTTGATCCCGAGGCCATTCGCCGCAAAGCAATAGAAAGAAACATTATTTCTGCTGACGATAATTTAACTGAAAAGGATATTTTTGCTCTGATCTTTGCCCCCGGTTTTTCGATGGCCAAAACTATTACCAATGTTTCCGGCCGTGGTGTCGGGATGGACGTAGTGAAGAAGGGCATCGACGGTCTTAGCGGCACCATAGTTATTGAGAGCAAAATAAATGTCGGGACAACAATAACGCTGAAGCTGCCTTTGACCATGGCGATAATTGACGGCCTGCTGGTGAGGATTGCGGAATCGTTCTTTGTTCTGCCACTTTCCTCTATTGAAGAATGCGTGGAGTTAACACGTGAGGAAGTGGCTCAATCTCATGGCCGGAATATTGTCCATATCCGGGGAGAAGTTGTCCCTTATATCCCGCTGAGAGAACGTTTCGGGATTAATGGCGGTTGTCCGGCAATTGAACAGGTTATCATCAACCGTGTCGGGGAGGAGCGCTTTGGGCTGGTAGTGGATCAGGTAATCGGACAGCATCAAACGGTCATCAAAAATCTGGGTAATTTTTACCGGCAAATCAAGGAAGTATCCGGCGCCACAATTCTTGGTGATGGAACAGTTGCTTTGATTATTGATATCACACAATTGGTCGCGGGCGCAGTTGCCGACGCACCGTAGGAAAGAAGAAAAAATGAATATCCAATGTCCAACAAGGAATGTCCAATGATGAAGGAAAGACAATTTGATTTGCAGGAGTGATTTATTGACTTTGCCGTGCGCATTATAAGACTTTCAGAAGCGATACCGGAAAGCAAAGCCGGTAAGCATATCTGCGCACAGCTATTGAGAAGCGGCACATCGCCGGCCCCAAACTATGGAGAGGCACAAAGCGCTGAATCAAAGGCCGATTTCATTCACAAGCTCAAAATTGCGCTGAAAGAACTGCGTGAAACCGAGATTTGGCTGAAGATCATTGTTCAAGCAAAATTAATCAAGGCTTCAGAAAAACTTGCCCCACTTCTGAAGGAAACTGATGAGTTGATATCAATATTATTCAAGAGCGTGGAGACTGCCAAAAAGAATAAATGACTTCCTTACTTGGATATTGGAAATTGAGTGTTGGATATTGGATATTCAAATAAATAATAATGAGTCTGTTATCGGACTATAGTTTCTACAAATTGCAGAAGGATTAAGGAAGGAACAACAAATGGCTTTTACATTCTTTTTTCGGGATCAGACACCTCTGGAGCATGCGGTTAGTTTTATGACCAAAGCGGCCAGTGGACGCAGTAAAATTAGCATCTGGGATGCCGGGTGCGCAATGGGCCAGGAGCCTTATACGCTGGCTATAATACTTGCAGAAACGATGAATTATTTTGCGCTCAACAACATTAAAATATACGCAACAGATTATGATGAACCTCTTTTAAAAATCCTTCAGGAAGGATGCTATCCCTGGGATGAATTGCAGAGAATTCCCCCTAATTTATTTGAAAAGTATTTTCAACCAGATCAAAAAAAAGGCTACTTCCGGCTGATTGATAAAATAAAATCTCTGGTCGAGCCGCAGTTACACAATCTGCTTTCTCTTACGCCGATCAAAAGCGGTTTGAGCCTAATTGTTTGCAAGAATGTGCTGCTGCATTTTAATCAAGCCGAGCGCATATCCGTTATCCGCATGTTCCACAAAGCGCTGGAGGTAGGCGGAATATTTGTGACCGAACACACACAGAAAATGCCGGAAGAATTGAGCTCCCTTTTTGAACAACTGGTCTCCGACGGCCAGGTCTTTCGTAAAGTAGAGGCGCAGTAATGCAGATTATTAACGTCAAAGGTTTTAATAATGTTTACAGCTCCAATGTTTACCTGATTTTAGGTGAATGGAAAAAGATGAACGACGTGAGCACTCTAATAGATGTAGGCAGTGATCCATCCATTGTAGACGTTATAAATAATATGAATATGGGTGTAGGCAAAAAGAAGATTGATCAGGTAATTCTAACACACAACCATTCCGACCACATGAGCATCCTGCCTTTGATTATTCAGGCATTTCATCCGATTGTCTATGCTTTTTCCCCGTTTCTGGATGGAGCCACAAAGGTGCTCGCAGACGGAGATACCCTTCTTATCGGTGACCAGTATTTTGAAGTCATTCACACTCCGGGGCATTCCAGTGATTCCATCTCTCTTTATAACGCGAGCAAAAAAGTCCTCTTTGTGGGGGATACATCTGTGATTATTCGGGGGCTGGAAAATGGTGTTTATGAAGAAGACTATATTAATGCAATCAAGAGACTCGCGCAGAAACAAGTCCGGGCTATTTACTTTGGCCATGGAGATCCTGTCTTTGGCAACGGCCAGTCCTTGTTGATTGAATCATTAAATAATATTCGCAGCAGCATGAGAAAAGAAAATTAAACATTTCAACAAAATTAAGGAGGTAAAGCGATGGCAGATAGCGTTAAAATAACAGGTGGCAGTGAGCGTAAAGTGTCCGTACCTGAGAAAAAATATAATTCAAAGCGGGCGTGATAAAAGTATATTTAAGGATAATTAAACAAATTATTTAAAAAAAGGAGAAGGGTATGGAATGGATTAATTCGTTAAGATTAAAAACAAGGCTTTTGGGTGGATTCCTGATCGTCGCGATAATCGCGGGCGTCATTGGTACCGTTGGTATCTGGAATCTGAAAAAATTAGATACCGCCGACACTCTGCTCTACGAGAAGATGACCGTGCCAATTGAGCAACTGGGCATTATTGCAGATTCTTTCCAGCGGATGCGGGCCAATTTGCTGGAGATGACAATTGCCGAGAATGCAGCGGGCATAAAGGACATGGAGAAACGAATAGGGGAGCGCCGCAAGGAAATCACCGATCTGGCCTCTAAGGTCGAGCCCACGATGCTAACCGATGAGGGTCGCAAGGCCTTCTCCGAGTTCAAATCATCGTTCAAATCGTTTGATACTTCAGTGACCAAATATGAAGCCTTGATGGACGCGGGAAATAAGGCCGAGGCCATTGTTCTTTGGAAGGGGGAAATGGAGGTTGAGCGTAAGGCGTTTCAAGCTTCAATAGACGCACTGCTTGCATCCAAAGTTAAAAATGCCAAGCAGACCTCTGAGGAAAATACGTCTGCGGCCAATGGCGCAATTACGATCATGTTTATTTGCATGGTGATAGGCGTTTTGCTGGCAATATTTATCGGACTGATCCTGAACAGTTCCGTCCAGAAGCAGTTGGGTTGGGAGCCTGATCTGGTAGCAGACATTGCCCGCAAGATTGCCGTAGGCAACCTCGCCATAGAGATGGATACAAAAGGGAAGGACAGCAACAGTATCATCATTGCCATGGAAAAGATGGTTGCGGCAATCAGGAATCTGATTGCCGACGCGGGTATGCTGGCAAAGGCCGCAGTTGATGGAAAGCTGGCCACCAGAGCTGATGCCACAAAACACCAGGGCGAATATCGCAAGATTGTGGAAGGTGTCAACCAGACGCTCGATTCCGTAATCGGGCCGCTCAATGTCGCCGCGGAATATGTGGACAGGATCTCCAAGGGTGACATTCCTCCCAAGATCAGCGATTCCTATAATGGTGATTTCAATGAAATCAAAAATAACCTCAACCAGTGCATTGACGCGGTAAACCTGCTTGTTACTGACGCGGGCGTTCTTTCCAAAGCAGCGGTAGAAGGCAAGCTGGCCACTCGCGCTGACGCCTCCAAGCATCAGGGCGATTTCCGCAAGATCGTTCAGGGCGTTGATGATTGTCTGGATGCCGTTATCGGTCCGCTCAATGTTGCAGCGGAATATGTTGATCGGATTTCAAAGGGTGACATTCCTCCCAAGATCAGCGATTCCTACAATGGTGATTTCAATGAACTCAAAAATAACCTAAATCAATGTATAGATGCCGTGAACGCGCTTGTAGTTGACGCGGGCGTTCTTTCCAAGGCAGCGGTAGAAGGCAAACTCGCCACTCGCGCTGACGCTTCCAAGCATCAAGGTGATTTCCGCAAAATCGTGCAGGGCGTTGATGATTGCCTGGACGCGGTAATTGGTCCGCTCAATGTTGCGGCGGAATATGTGGATAGGATCTCCAAGGGTGATATTCCTCCCAAGATCACCGATTCCTACAATGGTGATTTCAATGAACTCAAGAACAACCTCAATCAATGTATCGATGCCGTGAACGCACTTGTCGTTGACGCGGGCGTTCTTTCCAAAGCAGCGATAGAAGGCAAGCTCGCCACTCGCGCTGATGCTTCCAAGCATCAGGGTGATTTCCGCAAAATCGTTCAGGGCGTTGATGATTGTCTGGACGCCGTTATCGGTCCGCTCAATGTTGCAGCGGAATATGTTGACCGGATTTCCAAAGGCGATATTCCTCCCAAGATCAGCGATTCCTACAATGGTGATTTCAATGCAATTAAGAACAACCTCAACCAGTGTATCGATGCCGTGAACCTGCTTGTTGCTGACGCGGGCGTTTTGGCCACGGCGGCAGTAGAAGGGAAGCTGGCCACGCGAGCTGACGCTTCCAAGCATTCGGGTGACTTCCGCAAGATCGTTCAGGGTGTTGATGATTGCCTGGACGCCGTTATCGGGCCACTCAATGTTGCGGCGGAATATGTTGACCGGATTTCCAAGGGCGATATTCCTCCAAAAATCACTGATAAATACAATGGTGATTTCAATGAACTCAAGAACAACCTCAACCAGTGTATCGATGCAGTGAACGCGCTTGTCGTTGACGCGGGCGTTCTTTCCAAAGCAGCGATAGAAGGTAAACTGGCTACACGCGCTGACGCTTCCAAGCATCAGGGTGATTTCCGTAAAATCGTTCAGGGCGTTGATGATTGTCTGGACGCTGTAATTGGGCCGTTAAACGTAGCGGCGGAATATGTTGACCGGATTTCCAAAGGCGATATTCCTCCCAAGATAAGCGATTCCTATAATGGTGATTTTAATGAAATCAAGAACAACCTCAACCAGTGTATCGATGCCGTGAACCTGCTTGTTACCGACGCGGGTGTTTTGGCCAAGGCGGCAGTAGAAGGCAAACTGGCCACAAGGGCGGATGCTTCCAAGCATTCGGGTGACTTCCGCAAAATTGTCCAGGGTGTTGACGATTGTCTGGACGCGGTAATCGGTCCGTTAAACGTTGCTGCAAATTATGTTGAAGACATCAGCAAAGGTAAAATTCCGGATAAGATTAGTGACAGTTATAACGGTGATTTTAACAAGATTAAAAACAACCTCAATCAATGTATCGACGCGGTGAATCTGCTTGTTGCAGACGCGGGCATTCTTTCCAAAGCGGCAGTAGAAGGCAAGCTGGCCACTCGCGCTGACGCTTCCAACCATCAGGGCGACTTCCGCAAAATTGTCCAGGGTGTTGATGATTGTCTGGACGCCGTTATCGGACCACTCAATGTCGCGGCGGAGTATGTTGATAGGATCTCCAAGGGAGATATTCCTCCCCGGATCACCGATGCCTACAACGGCGATTTCAATGAAATCAAGAACAACCTCAACCAGTGTATCGATGCAGTGAACCTGCTTGTCACCGACGCGGGCGTTCTGGCCAAGGCGGCGGTAGATGGCAAGCTGGCTACAAGGGCGGATGCCTCGAAGCATCAGGGTGACTTCCGTGTTATCGTTCAGGGTGTTGATGATTGTCTGGACGCGGTAATTGGGCCGCTCAATGTTGCGGCAAAGTATGTTGATGATATTTCCAAGGGCAATATACCGCCCAAAATCACCGACACTTACAATGGTGATTTTAATGTTCTGAAAAACAACCTCAACCAGTGTATTGACGCTGTGAATCTGCTGGTAGCCGATGCTGATGTGCTGGCAAAGGCGGCAGTAGAAGGCAAACTGGCAACAAGGGCAGACGCATCGAAGCATTCGGGTGACTTCCGTAAGGTTGTTCAAGGCGTTGATGATTGTTTGGACGCGGTAATCGGGCCACTCAATGTCGCAGCCGAGTATGTTGACCGGATTTCCAAAGGAGATATTCCTCCCCGGATCACCGATTCCTATAACGGCGACTTCAATGCCATCAAGAACAACCTCAACCAGTGTATTGATGCTGTGAATCTGCTGGTAGCCGACGCGGGCGTTTTGGCCAAGGCAGCAGTAGATGGCAAGCTTGCCACTCGAGCGGACGCATCGAAGCATTCGGGTGACTTCCGCAAGATTGTCCAGGGCGTTGATGATTGTCTGGACGCGGTAATCGGGCCGCTCAATGTCGCGGCGGAATATGTTGACCGGATTTCCAAGGGAGATATCCCGCCTGTCATCTCAGATAATTACAACGGTGATTTCAATGAAATTAAGAATAATCTTAACGTCCTGATCAATGCCATGCAGGAAATTACAGGCGTTGCGCAGGAAATTGCCCATGGTAATTTAGCCGTAACCGTCAAAGAGCGTTCCGCGGAGGATGAGTTGATGCGGGCACTTTCGCTCATGCTGGAAAAGGTATCTGAGGTTGTTTCTAATGTTCTTTCCGCTTCTGATCAGGTGGCATCCGGTAGTGATGCCCTGACGACGACATCGGAACAGATTTCTCAGGGCGCGACGGAACAGGCCGCCTCTGCGGAAGAAGTATCATCGTCTATGGAGCAGATGATGTCCAATATCAAGCAGAATGCCGACAACGCGCAACAAACAGAAAAGATTTCCGTAAAATCCGCCGAAGATGCCAAAGAAGGCGGAAAGGCAGTAGGCGAGACAGTGGCGGCAATGAAAGAAATTGCCACCAAGATCTCCATTATTGAAGAGATTGCCCGCCAGACAAACATGCTGGCGCTCAACGCGGCAATTGAAGCGGCACGCGCCGGTGAACATGGCAAAGGGTTTGCGGTAGTTGCCGCCGAAGTAAGGCGGCTTGCCGAACGCAGTCAAAACGCGGCCGGTGAAATCAATCGCCTGTCGGCATCGAGTGTCCAAATTTCTGAACATGCAGGTGAGATGCTTAGCAAAATGGTCCCCGATATCCAGAAAACTGCGGATTTGGTTCAAGAGATCAGTGCTGCCAGCAAAGAGCAGGATAGCGGAGCGGAGCAGATCAACAAGGCTATTCAGCAGCTCGATCAGGTCATTCAGCAGAATGCTTCGGCTTCTGAAGAAATGTCGAGTACCTCCGAAGAATTATCAGCTCAGGCGCAACAGCTTCTGGAAATCATGTCATTCTTCAAACTTTCTGAAAATGGCAACGGTTCGTCCCGGAGTGCAGGATCCAGAAAATTAGCGCAGAAAGAGTCGCGAAAGATTGAGTACGTCGTCGCGGGAAAGGCCGGCCAGTCAAGGCAGGGGGCGCAGGCCAAGGCGGCGGCGGCAACCGGCGCTAAGAGCAAAGGTGTTTCTTTAAATATGGCCGGCGGAGCGGATAAGCTAGACGGTGATTTTGAAAAATATTAATTGTGATTCTTCGAAGGCCTGCCGAAGTGACGGGATGAGAACAGGATTGCCCGTCACTTCGCTTGCCGCAAAAAGACATGAAGCATAAATGCAGAAGGGAGGCTATCAGATGGCTGTATCAAAAATAACGGAGGTCAGACAATATCTGACTTTTAAGCTGGAGGGAGAGACATTTGCCCTCGATGTCGTGAAAGTAAGAGAGATCCTGGATTACACAAACATCACCAAAGTGCCTCAGACACCTGAGTTTATGAGAGGTGTAATTAATCTGCGGGGCACTGTGGTTCCTGTTGTGGATATGAGATTAAAATTCGATATGCCGCCACAGGAACGGACGGTAGATACCTGCATAATAGTTGTTGAGTTCATAATTGATAACGAGGCAACTATATTAGGAGCGCTGGTGGATTCCGTCCAGGAGGTATTTGAGCTGGAACCGGCTCATATCGAAGCGGCACCAAGGATAGGCACAAAGCTTCGGACAGACTTTATCCTGGGTATGGGCAAGCGCGAAGAGCAGTTTGTGATCATCCTCGATATAGATAAAGTGTTTTCGTCGGAAGACCTGGAAATGGTGCAAAATATGAGCGGCGCCAAGAAAAGCCAGGCAAAGGCTCAAGGCTGAAGCGCAGCCCGGCGTATGCCCCCAAGCGGCGGTCAGATTCGCCGGGTGAGCCACCCGGCCTACAATTTATTTTTGTTTCCCCTGTCGAGAGAATCTTTCCCCCCCCTTTTTTCCATCTCCCGGCAGGGGAAGCTAGTGCAGAGGGGGGGGATATATTGATAAGCATTATGGACAATCCTGATCAGTAGGATATTGAACAACTAAAAGGAGGCAACAATGACAGAAATAGCAAAAACTATGGATCAGGCAGTAAAATCGATGGGAAGCAGGGAGGGGAAGTATCTGACTTTCGCGCTTGCCGCAGAAGAATATGGCATCAGCATTCTCAAAGTTAAGGAAATAATCGGGATAATGGCGATTACCACGGTTCCTCAGACGCCCGGATATGTCAAAGGCGTGATTAATCTGCGGGGGAAAGTAATTCCCGTTATTGATTTACGATTGAAGTTTGACATGGAATCATTAGCTTATACGGAAAGAACCTGCATTATAGTGGTGGAAATCAGCAGCGGTGACAGAAAAATCCTGATGGGCATTATCGTGGATTCTGTCTCTGAAGTACTCAATATTAAACAGGGAGAGATTGCGGATACGCCGACATTCGGCGTCAAGATGGAAACTGCCTATATCCTGGGGATGGCCAAGATGGGCACAGGCGTTAAGATTCTGCTGGATATCGACCGTGTTCTTAGTAACCGGGACTTTCAGGACGTGGTCAGCGCGACATAATTATCAAAGTCATAAAGAGAAGATAAGGAGATTAACGTGAAGAATCTAACATTAAGAGCGAAATTAATCGGCGGTTTTTTATTCGCTGCTATCATTATGCTGATTGTGGGTGCTTTCGGAGTATCCCAGATACTTATCCAAGAAAAGTCAATTAGCGCAATGTATGAAGAAAACGTGAAGGGACTTTCCGGTGCAGGTGAGCTAAATCAAATGTTTCTCACAATGCGCCTAACCGCCGTTTATTCCATATCAAATAAGTTCGTGTGGGGCAACGACATTGCTAATGTCAAAGATAAAATGATCGAAATGGACAAGGAGGGCCTGGCTAGAGTAGCCTCCATGGACAAGATTATAGCATCTCCAGAAGAGAAAAAGGTATTTGAAAAATTCAAAGTAGATCTGATGGCGTATTTACCAATTCGAGATAAACTGATCGCTGCGATTGCCGCAGGCGATAAGGAAGGAACCAAAGAGGCTCTTAAGACAGGAACACAATTAGGGCAAAATGTAACAACTGCTTTGAAACAGATGATGGATTTAGAAATATCGCAAGCTAATAAAAAGGCTGAATATAACGCAACCGTAGCAGCAAGAGCAATATGGGTAACATTAGTTGTAGTAATAATGGGAATTTGTTTTTCTATTGGTCTGGGAATATATTTTTCAATTAGCATTACCAAGCCGATCACCCGTGTAGTCACAGGCCTGACAGACGGAGCCGATCAGGTTGCCGCAGCCTCAGCACAGGTATCTTCGGCAAGTCAGTCTTTGGCGGAAGGAGCCTCCGAACAAGCTGCAGCTTTGGAGGAGACATCCTCATCCATGGAAGAAATGTCTTCCATGACCAAGCAAAACGCCGACAATGCCTCGCAGGCCAAGGCGATGATGGGAGAAGCCAAGATCATTGTGGAAAAGGTTACAGGGCATATGGAAGAAATGAGTAAGGCCATTTTGGAAATTACGAAATCAAGCGAAGAGACCTCCAAAATTATCAAAACTATTGATGAGATCGCTTTCCAGACTAACCTGCTGGCACTCAATGCGGCGGTAGAAGCGGCACGGGCAGGAGAAGCAGGTGCAGGTTTTGCGGTGGTGGCAGACGAGGTCAGAAATCTGGCCATGCGGGCGGCGGATGCTGCCAAGAGCACAAACAATCTCATTGAGAATACTATAAAAGCTGTTAAAAACGGTAACGAGCTTACTTCAAAGACACAGGAAGCCTTTAAGGAAAACATCACTATTTCCGGCAAGATCAGCCAGTTGATCGATGAAATTGCCACGGCATCCATGGAACAGGCACACGGTATCTCCGAAGTAGGCACGGCCATAAACCAGATGAATGGAGTAACCCAGCAGACGGCGGCCAATGCCGAAGAATCGGCCAGCGCCTCAGAGGAACTAAACGCCCAGGCAGAACAGATGAAAACTTATGTGGCAGATCTGAGCAACGTTGTAGGCGGAGTATCATCGGGACGGGCAATCCAATCGATTGAACATGCCGACTACAGAAAAATAGCGTCCGAAACTAAACCTAAGGATAGAGCGCAAAAAGCTATCGCTGCTCCGGTAAAACAGGGAAAAATGATTTTTGGCCGGAAAAAGGCAGTCAATCCGGAACAGGTTATCCCCATGAATGAAGGGAAATTTAAGGACTTCTGACAAGTAATATAATGTTGCTCTCGTGCCCTTTGCCTGGTGAATTTAGAAAGGAAATAGGTAGATAAAAATGAAAGATATGAAAAACATTTCATTATTCGGAAAGATCATCGGTTTGATTGTGATCACGGTTGTTCTGGTCGGGGGAGTCGTTTATGGGACAACATATTTTATGCTCAGTAGCAGTATAAATGAACAGGGTCAGGCAGAGGTCAAAAAAATGGCGGGGCTGGTCACGTGTTACGTGGACGATCTGAAAGATAAGGCGGTTCTTACTGCAGCTACGTTAGCGGCAAGGCAGGATTTGGTCGGAGCATTGCAGAAAGGGAATAAGGCCGCTGTTCAGATCG
>JBAXON010000006.1:0-31147 GCA_037133255.1 Deltaproteobacteria bacterium | reverse complement strand
GGCGGCAGTCTTCATGGCGGAAGCCTGGGCCAGGATGAACCGCAAGCCTGCGGTAGCGATGGTCACGGCGGGGCCTGGCTTTACCAATGCCCTCTCCGGTATTGCCAGCGCCAGATTATCCAATGCTCCGGTAATTCTGATTTCCGGTTGCGTGGGGCTGGAGACCGCCGAGAAGCTGGATCTTCAGGACATGACCCAGCTCCCCGTAATCGAGCCCATGGTCAAAAAGGCATGGGTCTGCCACATTCCGGAGAGAATCCCTGAATTCATCGATATGGCTTTCCGGGTGGCTATGAGCGGCAGGCCGGGGCCTGTATATCTGGAGCTTCCCTGTGATGTCCTTAATGCTACCATTGATCCGGCCAAGGTCAAAAAGATTTCCACCACGCTTACTTCCAAGCCGGTCGACAGGGAAAATACCCGCAAGGTTGCCGATCTGCTGATGGCGGCAAAAAACCCTGTGGTCATTGGCGGAAGCGGTATCTGGTACGCGGACGCGGGAAAAGAGTTTGTTGAATTTGTGGAAAAAGTGGGGATGCCGGCATTTACCGCGGGAGCGGGAAGGGGCGTGCTATCTGATAACCATCCTCTGTGTTTTGAATCATCTCTGGCCATTCGGCCGGGTGGGGCAATGCTTGCACTGATGAGTTGCGATCTGGTGCTTTTCCTGGGCGGCAGGCTCAGTCTGTTCTATATCTTCGGAGAAATATTCCCGGCGACTGCAAAATTCATCCAGGTCGATATCGCGCCAGACGAAATCGGACGAAACCGCACCATTGATCTCGGGATCGTCAGTGATACCAAAGCATTCCTGAAGGAGCTCAATAGCATTCTGGATGAAAAAGCAATCGGTGCGACACTTACGAAACAATATTCGCCCTGGGTAGAAACTGTCCGGAAGGCGGACAAAGACGGCAAAGACCAGGCCAAGGCCATGTGGGAGTGCAATACACTGCCCATACATCCGATGCGGCTGGCCAAAGAGGTAAATGATTTCATGAATCGCGAAGATGACATTGTTGTTGCCGATGGTGGCGATACCTCAACCTGGATGGGCATGACCCGTACAGTCAAGAAGGGCGGCACTTACCTGGACTACGGTCTTTACGGTTGCCTGGCGGTGGGGCTACCCTATGCCATTGCGGCAAAGCTCAAGCATCCGGATAAACGCGTTCTGGCCATTATGGGTGATGGTTCTACCGGTTTTAATTTTATGGAATACCATACCGCCATCCGCAAGAAACTTCCCATCGTTGTCGTTATCGGCAACGATCAGGCCTGGGGCATGATCATGCACAGCCAGACGCTTCGCCTTGGGCATCATATACCAAACGGGACGGAACTGGGCTGGGTCGATTACCACAAGATGGTTGAGAACCTCGGCGGTTTTGGCATCTGTGTGGAAAAACCGGAGGATATTAAGCCTGCCTTGGAAGCGGCCTTTGCTTCCGGAAAGACGGCTTGTGTCAATGTTAAGGTTGATCCGGCAATAATCAGCCCGGGCAGCGTGGCACTGGCCAATCTTGGTGGGTACAAGAGTTGATGCAAACCATTACAATTCGATAAGGAGGATCCCATGAATAACGTAACTGCACCAAAGGAATACAAGCTGTCCAAACTTAACACGTATTACATATTCACTCTCTTATTTTTGTTGTATTTTTTCGATTATGTCGATCGGATGATTGTGACATCCCTGATGCCTTACATTAAACTGGAATATGGACTTACGGACACCCAATCCGGTCTGCTCGTGTCGGTAGTGTACTGGTCTATCGTCGCTTTTGTGCTTCCTGTTTCGATACTGGTGGACCGCTGGAGCCGCAAAAAGACCATCGGCATCATGGCCCTGATCTGGAGCATGGCCACGCTGGCTTGCGCTTTCACCAAAACCTTCCCCCAGCTGCTTATGACCCGGTCTGCTATCGGCATTGGTGAGGCCGGATATGCTCCCGCAGGCACTGCCATGCTCTCGGGTTTGTTTCCTCCGGAAAAACGTTCCCGCATGATGGGACTCTGGAATATGTCTATTCCCCTTGGTATCGCTGTCGGCATCGGTGTCGGTGGATTCGTGGCCCAGCATTGGGGATGGCGGCACGCCTTTGGGCTGGTGGCCATTCCCGGCGCATTGATAGCTATCCTCTTTTTCTTCGTTAAAGATTATAAAACCGTAGATCTTGTTCAAACGGTGAAATCCTCTAAGGTTAAGATGAGAAAGATGGATATCTTTCGCTCGTTTATCCACACCCCATCCCTGATTTTTACCTATCTCGGGTTTATCGGGTGCGTCTTTACTAACAATGCCATCACCACCTGGCTTCCTACCTATTATCACCGTTTGGAAGGCGTACCTTTGGGTGAGGCAGGCATGAAAACCGGTGGTATCCTGATGCTGGCCGTTATCGGCCTTCCCCTGGGGGGATGGTTGGCCGATGTATGGTTTAAGAAGCGGCCAAGTTCACGACTGCTATTTCCAGCGATTATGGTAGCCTTGAGTTCAATCGTTGTGTTTGTCGCTTTTTCTTTTCTTGAAGGAAAGGCACAATATATGGCGCTTCTTCTATATGGGATATTGGGCGTAGGGTTTGTCGCGGCGGCTATCACCGCCACTCAGGAGACTGTCCATGCCGGGCTTCGGGCAATCTCCTACTCCGTTTGCGTTATCGTTCAGAATATTTTGGGTGCGTCCCTGGGTCCGATTGTGATCGGGGCATTTTCCGATGCCTATGGCATTAAGGTGGCGATGACGATCCTGCCCATTTTCCTCGCAGCGTCGGCCGTACTGTTTTTTGCCGGTTCCTTCTTTTACGAAAAGGATCTGAAAAAAGTGGAAAAGATTACCCTGGAATGTGAAAGCTGAAGGGTGAAAGGATTGAAGAAAAAAAATTATGAAAGCTGTTGTATTTCGAAAAGACAGAGGGTTGGTCTATGAGGATGTTCCCGATTACAGGCTGGCGGCAGACGAAGTGTTGGTCAGGGTAGCCAATACGGGCTTTTGTGGTTCTGATCATTCGCTGGTCGCAGGCGGGCTTGTAGCCGATGGCTATATTCTTGGTCATGAGATCAGCGCTGTGGTGGTCAAGCAAGGCTCAGCCGCCAAATGCCTTCCTGTGGGCACGAAAGTATGTATTCGTCCCACTTACTGCGGCGATTGTGCCAATTGCCTGGCAGGTAAGCCCCATCTCTGCCGGGTTTCAAGACGAACCGCGGGAATTGGCGACTTACCCGGTGGCTTTGCCGAGTACGTTAAAGTCTATCCGCAGATGCTTATTCCCATTCCCGCAGGAGTAGATTCCCGCAATGCCGCCCTGGCGGAAACCTTTGCTTCTGCTTTACATGCAATTAATTGCACAGGAGACAAGACCGGTTCCGCCCTGGTTATGGGAGGCGGCCCTATCGGTCTTAGTGCCATCAGAATCCTCAAAATTCTTAGCTACGGCCCAATTGTGCTTTTCGAGCCGGTGAAGGCAAAGAGAGATATCGCGCTGGGCTACGGAGCCGACCATGTATTCGATCCGAACCAAAACGATTTATCTCAGCGCGTTATGGCGATTGTTCCTGGTGGGTTTGACAAAGCTTTTGAATGTTCCGGGGTAAAGGCCAATGTCGGGCGCGCTATCACTTTGGCTGCTGATGGTGCACAGGTATGCATTGTGAGCGTTATGTTCACACCATTGGAAATTGCCGAGCCCTATCTCATTAACTTCAAGGAAATCCGTCTGACCGCGTCCATCTCCAATACCCATGAGGAGAACATTCAGTGTTTGAATTGGATGGCGGAAGGAATTCTTGACGGCCGGCCGCTTATCTCCGATGATGAACCCCTGGAGCGCTTGCCCGATGTTTATCGGGAGAGAATCGACACGGGGCAGGCGGTGAAAGTGATGCTGCAAATCGGCGAGGAGTTTTAGCGTGGAGGCAAAAAATCAAACCATGGCTTCTGCCTCTTAAAAGGGCACAAGGCGGCCTGACAATATCGAATGGGATCTTCTGGTGGGATTTTGATTTGCGGGGCCAAACCTTCCCGATGATTCCTGACCCACGCTTCGGCTTCGACTTCCGTATCCACAAACCCTGCACAGTAGGTTGTCTTGCCGCGACAATGGACAAAGCCAAAGAGAAGTTCAAATTGTTCATTCATATTCAGCAACTCATGGTGGTGTAGGGATGACAGTTCCTCAATTGCGGACGTTTTTAATTTAATAGAACCATCACCAACATGCCATGGAAGGATTGTTTGCTATTACTGAAATCTCTTACGAATACTTTCGATTGTAGTTTTTAGCAAAGTAAGATCCTTTGCGCAAATAGTAAAAATTTCCTCTGGGTCTATGTTGAAATAATCATGTGCCAGAATATCCCGAACTCCTTTTACGCCCGGCCAGTGTATCTCTGGGTGCTTTTGCAGGATGGTCTTACCGGAGATTTTATCTATGTTTTTGATGTTTTCACCAATAGCTATTAACATCATGGCGATTGCATCAAGACGATCAGACCCATCATCTGATTTTGTAAAATCATCAGGACTGCTTATTCCTACAAATCGCCTTTCAACTTTTTGTATTGCTTCATCAATTTGATTAAGCAGCTCAATGATCAGGGTTTTGTCATACATACAGTGCATCCCTGTCAATCCGCTGTTTTAAAGAAGGATTCATTCTTTTAGAGTAACGCACAACATCAACGCTTCTGTGCAATAACTCCTCAAGCTCTGATTTCAATGCGGCGCGTTTAAACAGATCCGGTTCCATTTCTACAACAATATCAATATCACTCTCATCACTAGCCTCGCCTCTGGCTACAGAGCCGAAAATACCAATACGAGATACGGCATATTTAACCATCAAGCCGGACTTGAATTTACTAATAACTGCAATGATGGCACTGCTATCAGAAGTCATATAAGCACTTTACCTTCGCGTTGAGGCATAAGTTTTTTAGCCAAATCAGCAATCTTTTGAATTTTTGATTGCTCAACGGCCATGTCCGTTTCCTCCATTTTCGTTAAGCGCATAATAAGTAAAATAATTTATCCTGTCAATGGAATTAAATTCCCGTGTAAGCAGCAAATAATATGTCCGGTTTGTAGCACATAAACTGTCCGGTTTATAATAGTCACCTATGGAGGTGACGGATGAAGCGGACAGAGATACTACAGGAGAACCGGAAGATGCGATTTGAAGAGGTATATGGAGGATGGCAGAAGAAGCGACTAAGTCAAGACGAAGCCGCGGAGATATTGGGGGTATGTAGCCGTACATTTCGGCGACAGATTTGCAGATATGAAGAAAACGGTCTGGAAGGGCTGAATGATAAACGCATTACACAGGCATCCCATCGCCGCGCACCGGTGGATGAGGTCATGTCTTTAGGTGAGCGATACAGGGTTAGGTATCGCGGTTGGAACGTGAAGCATTTTTATTCTTGGTATTCAAGAGAAGGCGGCAAGCGGAGTTATACCTGGGTCAAAAATACCCTTCAGAAGCAAGGGTTGGTGACGAAGTCTAAAAAGAAAGGTTCCCATCGCCAGAGAAGAGAACGCAGCCCACTGCCGGGGATGATGATCCATCAAGACGGGAGTGACCATGAATGGGTTTTGGGTAAGAAATGGGATTTGATCGTGACGATGGATGATGCAACGAATGAACATTACAGCATGTTTTTTGTTAATGAGGAGGGCACGGCCAGCAGTTTTCAGGGTGCGCAGGATGTGATTTTGAAGAAGGGCTTATTCAGTTCCATTTATACAGACAGAGGCAGTCACTACTGGTTTACACCGGAAGAAGGGGGTAAGGTCAGCAAAACCCAGCTTACGCAATTCGGTCGTTCCATGCAACAGTTAGGTATTGAGATGATTCCCGCCTATTCTCCGGAAGCAAGAGGACGGAGTGAAAGAATGTTCCGCACGCATCAAGACAGGCTGCCAAGAGAGCTTGCCGCCCAGAACATCACCAACATGGATGCTGCCAACCGCTACCTGAAAAAAGTGTATCAACCGGCGTTCAACAAAGAGTTCCGGCAAAAACAATTGGAGGAAGGATCGGCTTTTGTGCCTTGGATAGGAACTCATATTGAATACATTCTTTGTGAGCATTACGAACGCACGGTCACTCCCGATAATTGTGTCAGTTTTGAGGGAATAACTTTACAAATACCTCCTGACAAGTATCGTTGTCATTACGTCAAGGCTAAAGTAAGAGTACATCGTTACATAGATAGTTCTCTGGCAATTTTCCATGGACCACGCAAATTGGCTGATTATGATAAAAACGGGAATCTAAAAAACAAGAAAAAAGAAAAGGCAGCGTAAGTCCGCCGCTCGCTAAAATCGAAGGAAAGGGGCTTCAGGCTACGCCTTCCGCCCCTTTCCTTAAGCATGATAAAAAGCGGACATATCATGTGCTACAAAATAGGACTTTTCTATTTGCTGCTAACATGGAATTAAATTCCCGACAAAAATGAACAACTTTCACCATCAAATAGAAAAGGTGATTAAAGAACAACCACGGCTTTCCGGCGGGCAGGAAATACAGGATTGACGCTGGTTAATAGTGCTTATACTTTTTCAGCCACATTCTCAAAGATCGGATGATAATCTGCTGTGCTTAAAACAGTATCGTAGAGGCCAATGTCTTCACCTTCATGCTTGTTGATACCGGTATAGCTCAAACTGGCATCTTCATACCGTTTGAATTTATAGACAGCGTCGTTCATCAATGCGCTGTTAAAGACTCCGAGGCTGACAAGCAGTTCAAATTCTTTCACTGTTAAACCGCTCACTTTTCTAAATAGTCCCGGCTCCAATTGCGTGATGACATCCTTGAGGCACCGCTCCCGATAGTCTGTCAAATACATGAACACCGGCACGCGTGTGGCGAACTTGATAAGCTTTTCCTGAATCTGCTTCCGCTTGCTCTTGTATTCTTTTTCTTCTTCCGTGAGTTTCTTCTTCTCCTTGTCGGAAAGCTCTTCGTCATTGGCATCCTTTTTTGCCTTCTTCACAGCCTCCGACTTGTTGATGATCGTTTCAATATCCTGATTCAGATTACGGAAACCTTCAATGCTCATCAGCGCATCCATGGCTTCCTTGTTGTTCATCAGGCGCTGCAATGTGCTGTTATCCACATTTACCAGCAATGCGCTTTCCCAGCGACGAGCCAGCATGGTTGCGGTTGTCCCACTCATGGCCATATCCAGAATTCCGGCGGCATCAATCTGCTTCATTGAACTGCCGTCATAGGCAAGCACCGGCAGGAAGCTGATGAACTCCTCCACCTTCTTCTCTGGATTGGACTCGTTGACATTCAAGCGGCAACTGTAATCGGCGATCTGCCGCAAAGCCCTGTTCGGCGCGAAATCAAAGACATAGCATTCCTCTTTGATGATCTGCTCCTGATTAGGCGTTGTGCTGTCGGGATTTCTGATCGTCCACGGGGATTGCACGCGGAATGCAGCCTGGAAATAGGTTTCGGGTGTGGACGAATTACGCAGCATGAGTATGCCCGTCCACGGTCTTACCGTAACCCCGGTAGTCAGTTTCCCGCAGGAAAGGGTGATCGTCTTCGTGCTCAGGGGATCGTCCATTGCCTCCTGAACTGGCGGCAGCGCCGCCACACCGATCCCAGCGGCAATTCCCGCCGCCACGATCACTTTATAATCGGCATAAAACCGATTCTGTTTTTTTGCCAGAAGGTTACGCATAGCCTGACACGAAGCGACGCTGGGCAGAAACCAGAACGTATGCGACAAGACATTCAGTAGACGGGCATCTGAAAATGGCATTGGCGGCTTCTGTGCGCCTAGCTTCAGGTTATCAACAGTGGTTGACATAAACGAGCCCCGTATCAAATCCAGCCATTTCTGTACCTCGTCCTGATAGGTGAACTTAGCACCATTCCCAACACCCGATGCAGAAAAGAAAATATTCAGATCAAACTCATCAAACTCCCCCTGCATGGCGATTTCGCGGATCGAATCGGGCAGTTGATACGTCAGCAGCACCATGCGAGGCAGTGCAGCGTAAGGATTGTCCGCGCCTGCCCAATCCTTTTTGGCCCGCTGTTCATCCGAATACGTCCAGTTGAATATCTGCTCCTCGATGAACTCGCCTGATGCGATGGCACGAAATGGCGTGCCGGAAAGATAGAGATAGCCGTTTGTTGTGATCGGCATGATGTCACCAATCTCTCCGTCCCGGTCTTTCAGAAATTCTGCGGCCTGACCTTCTCCGAACTCGATTTCTTTCTTGTCTTCCGCCTCAAAAAGCTCCTTGGCATTTTCGCGCCATGCCCCGTAGTGATATTCGTCGAGGATCACGCAATCCCAATTTGTTGCATGAACCCACTCGTTTTTAGTCTTAATCCCGCCCGTGCTCTTGTTCTTGCCCAGATAATCCTGAAAAGATCCGAAGCAGACAAAGGGTTTTTTCTTGTCCGCCTCCTCGTAGGACATTCCGCCCGGCGAGATAAACTGCCAACCTTTGAAATCAATATGGCACTTCAAGTCCTCTTCCCAGGCGCTCTGCACCGCCGGCTTGAAGGTCAGCACCAGCATCTTGCGCCATCCCATTTTTTTGGCAAGTTGGTAAGCGGCAAAGGTCTTGCCGAACCGCATTTTCGCGTTCCACAGGAAGTGCGAAGATTTGCCCGAGTTTTCGCTGCTGAAACTCTTGAAATAGGCGATGGTTTTTTCCACCGCCGCAGCCTGTTCCGGTCGCATCTTGAAATCAAGCGATCGGTTTTCCTCATTCATCTCGCCTGTCTTGAGAGCAATGATGGCCGCCTTGACCTGTTGCACCGAACACTTGAACCATTCCCCATCGGGATTCTTTACACCAACGGCCCGTAAATTGCGGTGAACATCATGATCGATAAAAGTTGTGCCGTCATTGCGCATTGCGGATTCTTCCAGCACGATCCGGTACGGCGGCTTGCCGGGACGAAGCGTCGGGTATTGCTGCGCCACACGGTTCTTCGCATCCACCGTGGTATAGCCGATTTTCAGCAAGCCCCGATATTGAGGATTCGTATCCTCATAGGCGTAAATGGTTGGCTTGGAATTGGGACGTTGGGGGAAGAATTTATCCGCGCTCATCGGTTGCCTCCCTGATTAAAATGAGTTTCCCACTCCTCTAAAATCTGCAATACCTCGGCAAATGCGGGGCGTTCGGCAAAAAACATTTCCCGCATCTTGTCGTAATCCTCTTGTAGTTGCCGAGTACGTGCGGGATGCGGGGTCAACCGGAGGCTTCCTCGGATTGCCTCGTCGTAATGCGCCCAACCGCTGGGGAAGAACACCTTTTTGTGTTCCACCACGCGTTGTAGCAATCCGGGATGGCCGGTTATCTTTCCACTAATCCCGGACAAGATCAGCCGGGACGTATCGTAGTAGTGGCGCGACAATCGGAGAGGAATTTCTTTGTCCGGCGGACGATGATATTCCGCGTGAAGCAAGGTTGCCTTTTCCCAGAACGTCCGTTCCGCGGTAAGCACCTTAACGATGAAGTCCGGTGCTTCAAAGGCTACCGGAAAGCGCTCGGCCACATAGGGCATAATTCGCACCTGGTCGCTGGGCCAATGATCGGATCGCGCACCCATTTCAACCTTCACGGCGGGTCTGATATATGCGCCGGTTGTTCCCGGCAAACTCGACGGATAGGCGTAAAGGAGGGTCTGACGGTCGGGGTCACCTTCATCAATCGTCAGTGACCAGCCCTGCGCATCCCCAAGAGAGGCACTGATGACTTTAGTCATCATTGGCCTCAATTCATCGCCGATCTTATTTTGACAGGCTGCTTTAAGTCGGTCGATCCGGCGTTTTCTCTCCTTGCCGCTGATGACAGCCTCCGGATTGGAGGACTCATCGCCAAAACCAAGACCGGCACGGTCCAGCGATACGTCAACATCCTCAGAAAAGCGTTCGATCAACCGGTATGCCTTGGACAGCGAAGTTCCTCCTTTGAAAATAAGCATACTCCCGATGTTCGGCAGGGCAAAAAGCTCGCGCAGCGTCCAGCAGACCCAGAAATCCTTCTCGATTATCTGCGGACTGAGCCGCATCTGCTCTGCCGTTTGCACAAAGTAGCGACGACGCTCATCGTCGGACAGTCGAATAAACCGATCCATGATTCAGGCCTCTCCCCGGGCAATCGCGCGCAGATGCTTGCCTACCCACGCAGGTGCATAGGCGATGTCCTTCATCAACCGTTTCTTGTCATGATCACTAAGTTTGTGTTGCAGGGTTAGGATCACCGCATCATCCACATGCTTTTGGCCCAGGTGTCGCAGCGCCTGAATGACCAAACCACTGGTGCGACCAGCCGGTCCCATACTCCGCGGAGTTGTCCGCTGGAGGCGAATCTCCTGATTTCCCACCCGCACCGTGCGGGATGGTCCATCGGTCAGATATACAATCCTGGCGGGCACCTGCGTAGACAAACCCAGACGATTGGCTGCATACGCCCCGGATGGTTGGAGGCGGATACCCTGTTTACCGGCCAGGGCATGGGCAATTGCATCGGGACTCGGCGCCAAAATGCCCATAATCGGATGAGACTCCGGATAATCGTAGAGGCCACGGGCCAGCCGGCTGATGACGCCTTTCTGTACCAGGCGCGACAACACTTTGTCAACAGCGTCGCGGCTGCCAATGTCCAAAAAACGGCCTGGGGTGAAGACAGCACCCCTACCAGACCCATAAATCCTGCTAAGTACTTTAGAATCAATGCTTTGCATGTTACATCACCATTCAATTTTGTCAGAAATATAAATCAGTTTTTCTGACAAAATGCAAACGATTTCTCTACCGTATTATACCAAATCCCACTTTCTGTTTGACTTTGCCGTCAGGCGCTTTCATTTTGAACTGTCGACAAATTGTCGACAGTTCAAGACCATCTTCACTTTTCACCTCCATCGCGCGAACAATTAAATCTATAAATGCGATTTCGTCTTTAGTAAGGCATGGCATATACGTATTTGTACGTCCGCACATTCGCATGTCTCCCGGTCACGATATTTTCGAGTCAATAAATTCCCATTCCTCTTTGCTAATGCCCCACCTCTTCAGCAACATCTCGTCGGTATACTCACCATCGTATTTCCCAAGGTCCGGCACAAAGCAGAAGTTCTGTTTCGTAACGTGCTGCGACATTACAGTTTGCAGCAAGAGGAATCTGACCGTTTTTGTTAAAAGATATGACTTAAATGAAATCACCTCCGCCTTGGTCGAAAAAGCGCACGCAACTAACCATGACTCTGTGCAACATTCTCCGGGTTTAGCTATTCTTGTATTTCCCTCATAGTAAAAGCCCACCGGCTTAGAGAAATCAGTTTGACCTGCAATAGGCGCAGGTGGGATTAATAGTTTCCATTTGTCGATCAATTTCTTCTCGTCTGGCTTCACATCGGCTTTACTCGCGTACTTCAGTCCAATCTTTTGTATAAACCAGCAAGGGATCCCTCTTTCCTTAGGTGTGTAGTTTGTTGGCAAACCGAACGGCTTTCTTGAAGACACCACATCACTTAGATGCCTGTCGCCATTTTCTTTCCTAGCGAGCACCTTGCGTACAATAGGGACAGCGCGGCTATGCCGGATAAATGTTTCATACTCGTTAAGCTGCCTGACCGAAACAACTCGCTCCCCATTATGGAAATTTGCCACCTCACACGGCCCCCTTGAGTCGCGCTCATAAAGGAAGTAACAGATGCCACCGGCGACATCTACACCAGGAAATACTTCAGAACTGTTTTCGAAGTCAACGATCTTGCGGATTCTATTGTCGTTTAGCATCTCTGATCTGAAATCGTCTAATCCTTTTCCGCCAGCAAACCACCGCGCCGGAATGATCATTGTCAAATAGCGTGGATTCATCTTCTTGGCCTGCTGAACAAATTTATGATAGATGGGTGAAGCGCTTCGTCCAAAGCCTCCATCGTTTAACTGATATGGGGGATTCCCGACAATCACATCAAATTTCATGTTAAATATCTCCTCCGGATTTTCGGTATGTATTAGCTGATAGGCGTGTGTTTCCAGCTCTTCACTCCGGTCATATTCTTGCTGGCTCGCACCACAAAAAACACATTTGCCGTTTCCCCATTTATGTTCAATTCGCTCAAAGCGGATATTACCCTGCGGTTGATCGAAAGCATCGCAAACAGAATATTTCCCGTTGGCCGTTTTGGAACAATAAACCGATCGGCGGGAAAGCAGGGAGGTAAGCTCCGTTATGGCTATGCCGAAGAGTTGGTTATTGAAGATGTGGTTTGCTCTTTTCTGCTGGTTGGGAATCTGCTTTTCCAATCCCGCCATAAGCCGCTTGGCGATCTCGCGCAGGAACACACCGGACTTGCAGACCGGATCAAGAAATCGGGCATTCTTGTCGCTCCAGATTTCCCTTGGTAACAAGTCCAGAACCTGATTGACCAGTTGCGGCGGCGTGAACACCTCGTCATTGCTCAGATTGGCCAGACAGGTCAGCACATCGGGGTTGTAATTATGGCTGTTCAGCATCGGCAACCTCCAGAAAGTGCGTTAGCGGATACTCTTTCAGGGGAGTAGGAATAAAGACATCCTCCCCGAGATCGGAAAAGAGCGGCAGTTCTTTCATCGCCGCATGATCGAGCAATCCATGAAATGTAAAATCCCGCCGCTTCAGCATGCTGCCATTGACCGGCGACCATTCAGAAAAGACAATCGGTTGTGGATTGTCACCCACCGTTTTGAGCGAAAGCGCATCGCCGTGGATGATATTGCGGTCAAGAATGTACCGGATTGATTCACGGCAGTTATCGTTTGTCTTATTCTTAAACAATCGCAAATAGTTCAGATCAAATATCCCGAAAAGCCGCTGGCGACAATGCTGAACATTGTCCTCCAGAATATCAATGCCGTAGATGGAGGAAACGGCGAGAACCGCGTTTCGCTCATACTCCAGTTGGCTCTTGCCGTACCGGGCTTCAACAATGCGCAGCTTTCGCTCCAGTATTTCAGTCAAAAAATTCCCCGTGCCACAGGCAGGCTCCAGGAACCGCGATTCGATCCGTTCCGCTTCCTGTTTCACCAAATCAAGCATAGCATTGACCTCCCGCCTGCCAGTCAACACCTCACCATGATCGGTGACTCTCTGTTTTGAGACAACCTGTGTTTCTTGCTTGTCTAAGCTCATATCTACACTATTTGTCATAAAAAAAATAATACCAGTAATCTCTTTTTTCTTCTTCGCCAACGTAGAAATCAGCAGGAGCGTAAGCGAGTCCGCTGAATTGAGTCGTTAGCGGTCATCTATACTTTATCTTCGCTTTATTCTTATTCCCCACAGGGGTTTGCCCGTAATCTTTCTCACATAGGCGTTAACGGCACCACCAGTCTTTGAGACCAGATTCTTTATGAAATCAAAGTAGTCTTCGACCTTTGCTTTGGTTACGGTTTTTGCAGCGATACCTCTGTGGGCTATTTCACCCCGCAATGTCACGTACCTGTCGAGCTTTTCGCGGGCCCTAGTTGCATTCATTTTTTTTGCCCATCTCCAGGATGATGAAACTGATGGCAGTCCCAAGACTTTTACGAACAGATCATCAACATTCTGCGTTTTGGGTGTATTGAGTCGCTTGTTCCGCTGCACCTGCAGATCGTTCAGCCTATTTTTCAGGATTTTCTTCCAGCCATCTCCGCACAACGCCCAAACGGCGAGGTCATCGGGATTAGACTTAAGTTCCTTTGCAACTATTTGCTTAATCTCTTTTGGCAATGAGTCTGAAGAGGCACCGTGCTTTACAATATGCTCCAGACCTTCCGCAGCAATATCTTCACAATACGCCTCCCAAAAGGACGTTATGAGAATAATCGCCGACTTATTGAGGACATCGAGTCCTCGTCGGCGTCCTGGTAAGCTACCGCCTTTCTCTTGATGGAGTTCCAGAAGCCTCTCAATGTCGACCGCATTTTCATCAAAGCGTTTTCGTGCTTGGCTTGGCATATTCCTCAATTCCTTTTTACGCTAACGACGGGCATCAGCGGGAGCCGGTTTTACCGATCCGCTACATGCTTTGGTTGGGCGGTCTGCCATAATATCGTAGCTGTTCATCGCACTTGGCTGCGCCAGCGCTTCACGATGACATCAACATCCAGGTCAGTTGGCCCATCTATCCACATTGAGTAGAAGTCTATGTCATCGCTGTTAGGCGACGGATTCGGTTTGTCGAACTGAAGACGTGTAGGAAGTGGAACGGCCTCTCCTAGTACCAATGCCTCGCCTCGTCCTAAGCCCGCAAGGACATTGACCAAGTCCCCCTCGCTCTCTGGGACAAGACTACGGACGTAGGCTTGATCGTCTGGATTAGTGATCCGCAGACAAATAAATGATCCGCATTGGGCGAGTACTGTTTCGGAGACTTCATGAGGCCGCTGACTAACCACCGCCAATCCAACGCCGTATTTCCTACCCTCTTTCGCAATACGCTCCATCGACTTCCGCGAGCCAGCAAACTGGCTTTCGCTCGCGCGAGGTATATAGGCGTGCGCCTCCTCACAAATAAGGAGGATGGGAAATTCTCGATACTTGGGGTTCCAGTAGTTGAACTCAAACGCCAAGCGGCCAATTTGTGCGGCAACCGTGGGGCGTACGTCGAATGGCACGGAGGACAAGTCGATTACAGTAACAGCCGTCTTTGGAGTTCCAAGACCGACAAAGTCCCGTAGGAGAGATACGAGCGACTCGGAGTCCTTGCGGACCTTAGGCTTCAGCAGAAAGTCATAGCGTATGTCATTGAGTTTGCTATCCAGACGCATCAGAAAATTGTCGAATGCTCCCGTAAGTGGTCCCTTGACGAGCTTCCCGGTGCTCGCACTTGGTTCCAAACCGTTTCTTGATTCGATAGCATTCCTCAAGGATATCAGATCAAAATGAACCGGCGTGTCGAGTGTCGTCCGTGCCAAACCAAGCTTCTTGCCCTCGGCAAGCCGCAGTGTGCTTAGCACTTCACGGAAGACCGCCGTCTGATTGTGGGCGCTGTAATCGGTGTGGTCGACTAGCAAGTCACAGAGTTCCGCGTATGTCATCAGCCAATATGGGATCTCAAGTTCGCGAGCGTCAACGTGCCGTACGATCGCGTCCGCAAATGCATAGTAACGTGTGGTTTCGCGCTTCCAGCAATACTCGCCGTGCAAATCCAAGATGATGATATGAGCACGGGGCATGACAGCAACCGCGCGCTGCACCAATGAAGCGACCGTCCAAGACTTGCCTGATCCGGTTTGTCCAAGAATTGCGAAGTGGCGCCCAAAAAGGTTCGACGGGTCGAGGCATACCTTGAGTGACGGATGAGTCGCCACCGTCCCAACCGAGAAACCCTTCGATTGGAACCGCTCAAACATCTTGGCAATATCCGCTGAACCGATCGCGTGAACCTCGGCCCCTGTAGTTGGGTACCGTCCCACCCCGCGGTCAAACTGCCCGTCGTCACGGAGGGAACCAATCGGTGTTAACCGCGCAATCCGCTTCGCAAAAGGTAGCCTCGCCGTAGCCTCGCCTGGCGTCTCGATCGTGGGTGCCGCAAGTGCCTCCTGCTCAGTCATGCGGGTAACAATGGCGATAATGTTCACATCGTTCTGTCGAATGGCGACGTATGAGCCGAGCTGCCCTACAAGTATATCCTCGTCACCAATCGTGACTGTTGGCGCGCGACCCTGATCGTCTTCGATGAGAGTCGCCGTAAGCATATTTCCCTGAACATCGACTATGTATCCGATTACTTTGTTGTCGGTTTTCGACATTGGTCATACCTCCTTGGCTAGATGCTCGAAACTCCAAAGGTCGGTATGTCCCGGCCCTATTGTGCCCTTAAGAGAGCACTGTGTCTCGGTCACTACTATTACGTTGGCTTTTGAACTCCATCGGTTCCATGCAGTCACACTAAGAACATTAGTGAATATCAGTACCGTAAAGTCGGTTCGGGCTAGCGCGGCTTCTATAACTGCATTCACGTGCTCATCAGTGAACCCATACCCAATGCACACGAGACGGTTTATGGGTGTTGCGTTGTGTCCCAAACAACCGCGAAATGTAGACCATAGCGCAGAGTATGGAGGGTTCATTGTATCCGCCGCCTTCCTGCGTTGCGGCGGAATCATGAGCCTCTTTGTCCCGGCTGGCGGTCTCACGCTGAATCCGCACCGTCGAACACCGTTGTTCGGGCATTCGTACCAACCGAGCGATCCGTGGAGTTTCAGGAGGTGGATTGGCTTTACTGTCTCATCGAACTGCTTACTCCTATATGTACCACGAATTCGACCAATTCGTTCCTCAAAAACTGCAGAATCGAAGTACGCATGTTCCGTACCGATATAACCATCGATCACCCGTACCCGTACATGTTCCCCTGCCCGCTCGATGAGCGGGTCGTAGTTTAGGCTAAATACCTTGACACACGGGTCAGCATGTTGCGCGATACGGCGGACAAACTCTTTGTGTAGATCGAGCGGCGGAATCTTGGACATGAACAGCTCCGCCAGCGCATCTGTTACCAAGTGCCTGTACGGTGTATCGTTAGCCCCACCATCATCCAAAAGGTCCAAGGCATGTTCAATCCCATTTGCGCCGCCGTCAAGCTTGGCCTGGATGTCAGCGCGCATAGCGGTGTCTGTGATTGATCCTTTGATGAGATCCCAAAGTTGGAAGGCAAGGGGGTAGCCATTCCCGTCGAGGTACGAGGTGCCTGCCCCGAGAAGATAGCCAACGCGTTGGGATTTGAGTTGTTGGGCTACCTTTGCCTCAAGCTCTTTCGTGAAGTCGGATGTTATTACCATATAGCTCTATGCGCCTAACAATTAATATCCGTGACCCTTTATATACCAGCTTAAAACAAAATCTGGTCTTTGAGAGATATATTTTCTACACGAATATTTATTTAAAATCAAATAGTTATTATTGACGACTTAGGTACAATGGGAAATAGCCCATTACGATGGGCATCAGCGGCACAAGTGACAGCCCGCGTCCGCCTGAATGCCCTTGTTAACCATTTTCTTTATTAATAAGAATTCCATATGATGAACGCTCAAGTTGTGCTTGATACAATTCTATGTGTGAATATTCATATTCGGCTAAGATCTTGTGAACAATGGATTTATTTCTATCAGTTGTTCGGGCACCAAGAATTATTTTCTTAACCGATTGAGCTGGAAATTTAAAAAGATGAATGGCGTAAGGATCTTTTTTGATAATTTTAGTAGCTTCAGACAATGGCAATAACATCCTCCATTCTGCTTCATATTCCCATCTTGAACTTTTAACAAAAAACAATTCCACACCAGTTGTCTTCATTAAATTTATTACTGGTGGTCTATCACGGTACTCTATCTTTCTTGGATGGCGAAGTTCATCGTCGACAGACTTTTGCCGGTTAAAAAATGGGTGAGAGCTATCAAAACCAACAACTACACCTTTGTGTTCCTCGGCATAGTGCGACCACATTAATTCATGGTCACAAATCTCAGAAAGCGATAACGCACCTATAAAAGAATTTGCTGTTTTTTGTAACATGCTTGGTAATAACTTCACAACATGTGCCTCCATACCAACAACTGCATTCTTGACAGATTCTTCATGCGTTATGGAAAGGCTTATAAAATCTTCTTTGGAAATAAATGCACTTATTTTAGGATTCTTAAAATATTCTTCCTCGATAATTTTTACAAAATCTTTTTCGACAATTGCTCTTATTTCTTTTTTTTCAGCAAGCTTGGTGATATGTGGATTTAATTCAAACGGATCGTTAAAATCACCATATTGAGTAAACCTGATTAAGCAATCTTGAAAGCTGTCAATCCGCGCTGGTGGAAAATATTTGTATAGGATCATAATGTCTTTTGTTAACAATTAATCTACGTGACCCGCTATATACCGCTTTGAAACAAAATCTGTTCTTTGCATGATATATTTTTACACGAATATTTTTTTAAAATCAAATAGTTATTATTGACGGCTTGCGTACAATAGAAAATAGCACCGATTCCAATATTACAGGCAGGCAGGTTCAATGGAATTTTTTGTGCTTTAATATCATTTGTGGTAAATTACAGAATATTACGAAGCGCCAAACGAGGTGAATAGGGTATGAAAATAAACGATTTTTTAAAGATCAGGTGGGAGGAGGGCGAGAAGCCGCTTATTGAGCCGCCGTTTTTTTCCCCGGTTATCGCCGATCCGAGCTTTCTGTTCCCTGAGGAAAGCACAAATGGGGCGTGGATTCTGTATGCCCATTCGGCCTGGGGTCTGCATGAATTCACATCTGTTGACGGAAAGGTCTGGAGTGACCGCGGCTTGAGGATACGCAACGCGATGCGGCCATTTCTGCGGCGCATGCGGGATGGTAATTATGTTTTGTTGTATGAAAAATACAAGCCCTTTGCCTTGCCGCTGCAAATTCTGCCGGGTAAGCACGCCTGGAAGTCCCGGTTGGAAATCAGGCAAAGCAAGGATGTTTCCCATTGGGGCGATCCGAATATCATTTTGCAGCCTGAACTGGCATGGATGCGCGACGCCGTTTTGGGAGATTCTGTTTCAAACCCTTGTCTGGTAGAAGACGGAAACGGATTGCGTCTGTTTTTTTCTGCGTCGCTTGCTTGGATTGACGATTGCGGCTTTTGCGAACCGCGATATATCGGCATGGCGGAAGCACCGGCATTGAACACCCCCTTTATTGTTTATCCTCAGCCAGTTATCGATCCTAAGGATGATGAGCTTCCCGGAGCGCTGGGCGCCGGTTCTATCAAGGTATTGAAACTCGATGACGGGTGGATAGGGTTGCAAAATAAGATATACAGCGATCAAGGTGGTTCGTCGCGTTCGGCAATCTTCCTGTTGAAATCAGATGACGGGATTGCATGGCAGCAGGCAAAGTTAGAGCCGTTGGTTTCTCCCGATTTCGGCTGGAAAAAATCCCACGTGTATGCCTGCGATTGCCGATTTAGAGAAGCTGACAACCGATGGTATCTGTACTTTAATGCCCGGGACGATTGGAAGATTACATCGGGCAAAGAACGGATCGGCAGGCTTGTAGGATCTATGCCGGATTAACAGTGGTGAATGTCATGAGTTTGGAGTTGATTCCAGCGGATAAAAAAGTAGCGATAATCCATAACGGCGTAGGTGTCGGAAAACTTTTTTATTCTATTGGCGCGGGCAAAACCATACTGGACCCGGATAAGGTTCTTTGTGAAGCGAACAATGTTATAAAAGTTTATTTTAAAGATGCCGAATTGAAGGATGAATTCATATTTAGTGAAGGATTCATCAAGATTAAAAGGCAGTGGAAGATTTTAAAGCCCGGCAGATGGCAGCTTATGTTCGGTTACTTTCCGGTGCCGGATTTAAGGCAGTGGGTTGTCCCGTCGGTTATGTATGGCAAAAATGAAATGGGAGCAGGCAAGTTCCCCAGAGGCGATATTGACAGGGGTTGGTCGTTTCGGGAGGACAGGATACCTATTCCTTCCTGTTCCATTCTTCATGACGGCTTGAACTGGCAGGCTGTTTTTACCCATCCTGCAGCAAATGACGGCGAGATATCCAGCGTCAAAACTTACTTCAAAGACGCCATACCTGCGCTTGAAATAAGAACCCCCTATACTGAAGAGCCTTATACATACACAGAGAAAGGTATTGTAGCAGGCGGCCTGACCGGGAAAACAGAAAGATTTTTAAAAATCCAGAAAGTGCCCTTTGAATATTCAAGGACTTTTTATATAGCATACGGAAAATGTGCCCATGTCAGCGAGATATATATCAGCCTGACAGCGCGTGCTCTTGATGAGTTTGGCACAGGCGTTGAAAGACCATTAAAAGCCAACTGGTCAGAGATTACATCGAATAAATTTCAACATCTGAAATTCCTGCTTATGGACAAGAAGAAAATTACGGCCGTTAAGCAGGGCAAAGGCAATGGCTTATTCCAGTCGTTTCATAATTATACTTCAGGCTCTTTTCTTACCAAGAGTCTGGAAGGAGCACTGATATTTGCCAGGGCGGCAAAAGAGCTCGGCAACGAAAAATATTTAGATATTGCGGAAAGGATAGGGAACTTTTTTCTTGCGGGAGCGCTGCCGAATGGTTTGCACAGGGATTCATATTCGCTTAAAGAAGCACGATGGGGCGGATTCATGGGCGTGGGAACACCTGCGAATCTGGTCGAAGGAGCAAATACCCGGTGCAACGGCGAGGTGATGGTCAATTACTTGAAGTTATATATGTTGCTTAAAGATGCCGGACGGCAGAAGGATGAATTTTTAGATCTTGCAAAAAGGAATGCCGATTTTTATATCCAACATCAGCTCAAAGGCAATGAGGAAGGCAGCTTTGGCAGGTGGTGGGATGTTTCCGGCAAACCGCTGAACACGCTCGGCACAAATGGCGCATACATTATCAGCCTGCTTGCTTTGCTTGAAAAAATGACAGGCAATAGGGATGACATTGATGTGGCCTTAAAAAGGGCTGGCAGCTACTATGCATCCCTGGTGGATAACAATTATTTTTATGCAGATACACTCGATGCTGATTGCGTGGATAAGGAAGCAGGTTGCGCCCTGCTGCGGGCATTCCTTGACCTTTACGAAAGATCATCCGATGAACTTTATCTGCGATATGCGAGGCTTTGCGCGGGGTTTATCCTGAGCTGGATGTTCACCTACAATGTTGCTTTCAACCCGGGGAGTCCTGCCGGGAAAAGGGATTTCAAAACCCTGGGCATGACGGCTGTCTCAGTTGCTCATCACCACCTTGATTTCTACGGCCTCTCCATTGCCGATGATTTCTTCAGGCTCTGGGAGGCAACCAAAGAAGAGCTCTGGAAAAAGTGCGCCCTTATTATGATCGGTTCATGCAGCCAGCTAATTTCTAACAAGCAAGATCTTCTCGGCCGAAGCAAAGATTTCATTGGCTGGCAGCCTGAACAGATTAACCAGACCAACTGGGACTACAAACTCAGATTCTTAGGCACAAAAGGCCGGTTTCACACCTGCGTGGCCTGGACTGTTGTCCTCACGCTGGGTGCCCTGCTCGATATTCGCGATAGGCACAAAGGTATCCTTAATTACAAGCTGAGTGAATAGTGTACTCTATTGTGTCGTTTATTTTTTAGCCTCCATCACAGCGATCTGTTCAAGTATTTCTTTATAGCGCTTTTCAGTTATCGGGTAGAAATAGAGAGCTACAGCCGCTAGGACGAAAATGATCGCGGCAATCGGCCCTAGGAAGAGCCGGATTCCAAGCTGCGCGCTTTCTGCCTGCGGCATAATATTTGCCACATAACCCATAGCCTCCAGTGTTACACCCATGAGAAAAGCTGCCAGCGCCTGGCCGATTTTAAGTCCCCATGTCCAGATGCCGAAAAACGCGCCTTCTCTACGCTCGCCTGTCCGCAGGTAATCATATTCTATCGCGTCAGCAACTATCGCGTAAGGCATGGCATAAAGTAAGCCCATGCCGATGCCCATGAAGGCCATCATAATCAGGTTGAAGGTAACGCCCAGAGTGTGGCCCAGAAAAAACAGGACCATCAAGCCTACGGCCATAATTACAAAGCCTGTGCCGTAGACCAGTTTTTTGCCGGTCTTTTTGCTCATGGCAACGCTTACGGGAATGAAAAGTATGGCAATGCCGATCAATAGCAGCATGGCTATTGTGGTCATGCCCTCGGCGCCCAGTATATATTTGAAGTAGTAGATCATCATGCCGCTGGCGATGGTGATGCCAAAGATATGCAGGATATAAGACAGGAGTATTAGCAGGTAAGGCTTGTTCTTAAATACCTCGCGGTATGTCTCCCAGAAGCCCATGGATGTGGCAGGCTGAATCACAGCTGATTCCTTGACTGAAAAGACAGTAGTTAATGTTGAAACAAGCAGTACAGCACCGAAGATTGTACCCATAAGCACGAAGCCCAGATTTTTATCGGGCGCCATGGCCACGATGGGCAGCGCCAAACCTGCGCCAAGCAGGGTACCGATGCCGGCAAAACCGAAGCGGTAGCCATTAAGCGATGTTCTTTCATTGTAGTCATTTGTGAGTTCAGGCCCAAGTGAAGAATAAGGGATATTGACCGTCGAATACGCGGTACAAAGAATGATATAGATAACCATTGTGTAGACAAATAGTACCGTCTGACTGATGCCTGCGCCGATGACAAGCGCGGGGTTGGTGAACATAATGATCATGGCGATAAAAAGCGGTATCGAGCCGCCCAGCATAAACGGCCTGCGCCGGCCCATCTTTGTTTTAGTCCGATCCGAGATATAGCCGATGACGGGATCGTAAAAGGCATCCCAGACACGGCCGACCATAAGAGCGATGCCCGCCAGCGCCGCGGATAATCCTACTGTGTCCGTAAGATAGTTGAGCAGCACAAAAGCAGTGGCCGTAAAAAACAGGTTACCGCCGAAATCGGCCACACCATAGCCTAATTTTGTCTTCAGTGTTATCGGTTGCGCTTTTAAAGTTGCCATGTTGTTTCCCCCTTATATATTTAATAATGATTTCAGTTTGAGCCCGTCTTCAGCTCTGCCTTTGAGTTGCAGTTTCCCCTGAAGAAAAGCCATCTCGAGTTTTTTCTTTTTTAATAAAATGGCAGCCCAGGTACCTGCCGATGCGGCGATGACCAGATCGGCAGAATCCGGGAATGGTCCCTTGACCAGACTTATCTCGTTATTATCTACGCTCAGATAATACTGAATGTTTTGGCTCCCTGACGTGGATAAATCAAGCCCTACTTTGATTTTCCAGCCTGCGGCAAGCTCGGCGTTAAAACGGCCGGGGAGTTCTTCTGTCAGCTTCTCGGCCTGTGACGCGTATTTTTCGGTGGAACCAAAAAGTCCTATCCGGTCAAGCAGTCCTTGCGCTCCGGGGATCTTACCCGTTTTTTTTATTTTCGCATAGCGCGCGTAGAGCGATGGTATCAACGCGTCCATCTCATCGAGATACACAACCCGGTGAAGTGTGCTCGATTTCCGGATAGCGAGCGCAAATTTAAGCGTTTCTCTGCCTTCGCTTGCGGAAAGTAACGCCGGCGAGTTCCCCAGAATGGCATCGATAAAATTCCTTGTCGATCCGATAAAGCCGTCACCCCAGTCCGAATTTTCCAGATCAATATGACTCCATTTGCCATCGCGGTAAAGCGTCAGGTCATGCTCGGGACGAAGCAGGCCTGTGCAGTGGTTGATTATAATAATCCCCTTCGTGCCGCCGATTTCAAACCATTCATCGTTGGCATAGTATTTTGACGGGATGGTAAGTCCCGGGGCATGGTGATATTCGCACATACCGTATTTAACGGCATTTTTATATTTCCACATGATAGTGGCGGGAGAATCAACAACGCCGTCGGCATAATCTATCCATGCCGATACCATTTCCATATCTCCCAGCAGATACCAGGCGGTTGCCCACAGGTGGTGCCCATGGTCGAATGTCTGCATCCCCCGTCCCTGCCGTGCCTCTTTAAGCCGCCATTCCCATGATGTCGCGGGAACATCCCATCCACCCGATCCACCACTTATTAATTTCATCCGAATGTTTGTCGGATCACCGATATCCCCATTTTCGATCATTTTTTTTGCCAGGACAATCGGCGGATAAAAAACATAATTATCACTGACCTTGAAAATTTTGGAATTTTTCGCCGCAGCGGCAATCATTCTGTCCGCGCTTTTCAGGTCATTTGCCATTGGCTTTTGGACCGCGATGTGTTTTCCTGCCTGCGCGGCCTTAATCACCATTTCTTCGTGCAACATGGTGGGTGTCAGGATTTCGATTGCGTCAATATTGGCGTCACTGAGCATATCATCAAAATTTGTATAATGTTTGTCTGCCTTTATCTCATTTTTACGCGCTCGCGCCAGATCCCCGTTTGTATCACAGACCGCGTAGATCCTCGCATCCTTGTGATTTTCATATCCGGGAAAATGAACGTCCGCGATCCTGCCTAAACCCACTATTCCGACATTAATCATGATTGCGCAAACCTCCTATGATTGAATATCTAACGCCCTAAAGTCCGATCCGATGATGTTCGGCCTGAACACTTTCACACCAGTTCCCCACATTCCAGTCGCCGAAGACACCCATCCCCGCGCGAGCATCGTCGCCCGAATATACCGGCAGATGGATTACCGAAAGCCCCGAATAGGCGTGCGCCTTTTCCAGCGCTGTTTTGAATTCAGCAACGCTCCATCCTCCGAAGAGGGCATTAACCCCCTTGACCGATTGAGCCATCGCGACGTAATCTACTTCAACGGTATCGTCGGTTTTGTACTCGTTGCCATACTGTGCACTCTGTAGACCGCTGATCGCGGCCATTCTCCTGTTGTCAAAAATAATTATGCACCCGCGTGCACGGTGCTCAACCGCGTCGATAAGGATTTGCGGGTTCATCATAAAACAACCATCACCGCAGAACGCGACCGGGTAACAATCGTGCAGCGCGGATACCAGCACCGCCGATGAGGCAAAACCCATGTATGAAGAACCGGTGTCAGTAAATGTCTGGTCCTCCCTCTCGTCCTCGACGATCTGAAAACCATTTGCCTGCACATCGCCTGCATCAAATATTTTTACCGCCCCGATCGAATCGGCAAATACGCAGGCAGTTCTTATTGCCACAGGTTCTGTGAGCAACGTCCTGTTCCACTTTTGATCGAAGAGCGGTTCGCATTCATAGCGCACTCGCTTGAAGGATTCCCATTCCTTCTTTTTCTCCGCAAGTGACAGAGCCCACTGGCTATCTAATCCCTTTTCTTTAAAACCGTTATTTTTCATAAGCGAGATTAGCTTTTCCAAATTTTTCCTCGCGTCTCCGGTAAGCGCAATCGATCGGTTGTAGTGGGCGGCATGAACGGGGTCGGAATTGATATTGATGATGTGCCGCGCGCTCTTCCACGCTGTCCCGGAACAGTCCCACTGACATACTGCACGCGCGCCGATCACGATAACCATATCCGCTTCATTCATCGCGTAATTTCCCGGAAGCGATCCCTTTGATCCACCCACCGTCATGTAGCGCGGCTCGTTGTATGGAACAACACCGGTTGCGCTTGGTCCCGCGACGATCGCCGCATCAGCGAGGTTGGCAAGCTCTATGATCAAATCTCCGCAGCCCTTAGCGCCCTGACCAATCTTGATAGTGATTTGCCGGGCAGAGGCTATTAGTTTTGCTGATTTCTCAAACAAGGCATCATCGGTGTTGATCAAACGTGGCGGATTAGCCGCGAGGGGAAGTTCCTGTAGATTAAAATTCCGCAACATTACCGGCTGGACATTCATGGGGGCAAGAAGAAAAAATGGCCCGTTAAAATTTCCGCCGAAGACCGTTGCGGAACCGGCCCGAAGCGCGGTAACAATTGACCAGGGCTCATAGACCGAATAAGCGTTGCCCATTACGCAGCAAAGCTTCAGAAACAGACCCTGCTCGTTGCGGGGGATTTGCTGCATATTGAATCCCTCGCCGTGAGTCGTCTCATCTCCGTAGATATGATACACCCCCAAGCCGTTGGATGCGGCACAAAGCGATCCGGCAAATGCTTGCATAGCACCCGGGCCGATGGAGGTTATCACCGCGGCAGTCTTTCCGGTAAGCGCCTTCAGCACGGTTGCCGCGTGAGCAGCGGCGGTTTCATGCCGAACGTTGAGCGTTTTTACCAGTCCATATTCCTCATAGACCCGCAGTACCTCGGCGATGTCCGTGGTGCCGTGTCCGAAGATGCCGATATACGTGCTGACGCCCTGTCGCAGAAGGCCGAGAACAATGGCCTCCGATACGCTGATATTTTGAAACTGCGCTAGAGCACCTGATGCTATCGCCGTTTCCAGGTCAGGATGGGTCATGATGATTTTCGCTCGCGTAATTCTCTGCTTGTCCTCCATCATGTACTCCTTACACTAAGTTGCTGTCAAACTCGTTTCTTCAGTGATGTCTTCAGTTCTTCATCGCTAAGAGTATCAATATCCAGTATTTTCAGGAAACCGGGAAATTCCAGGACGGGACGAATCACCGCCTCATCAATCTCATCAACAATTTCACTGAATTTCCGGTGAGTGGTTCGGGAAATAGCGGCAAGCAGAGCACGGCTTTTCTTTTGCGAATCGCGCCGATGCTCCGGATAGCCAATCCCGAATTGGACGCTGAAAAGCCGGTCTAATATGAACTTAAGATTGACGTCTCCGGCCCAGCCGTACCCGTAAAGGAGCGGCAGCGACACGCAGTTTCCACCGTTGATTTGCGCGAACAGCCATGCGTCGAGATCATTTGTAATATGCCCGCAAAAAATATTTGGATACTGCGTGACAGAAATTAAAAATCCCTCGCCTGTCCCGCATCCGCCGACAATAAAATCTGCCCTGCCGGAATTAAGAAGCAGAGCGGCCTGAAATCCCGTGTGAATATACGTTAGCTCGGGTAAATCCGCAGCCGTTTTCATGCCCGCATTTATGATCGTATGACCTCTGCCTTCAAGTGCCGAGACGAGTGCCGCATTTTGCGCTACCGCACTCACCTCATTGATAATCGCAATTTTCATAATTTCTACCTGCCATATAATTTTTCGTTAACCATTCTATGCTGACGATTTTAGCTCCAGGATTTTCCTTGCCTCATCGGGGCTTGCGATCTCCCGGCCTATTTCGCGCGCAATGCGTGCCACCCGCTCAACAAAGTAGGCATTCGATTTCGCCAGCTCCCCTTTCCGGTAATAGACATTATCTTCAAGGCCGACACGGGTGTGGCATCCGGAAATAATGGCCAGGACATTCATCGTCATCTGCCACTTGCCGATCCCGGTCACATTGCAGATCGATCCGGCAGGAAGCATGCGCTTCATGGTGACAAAATTTTCCGGCGTTCCCTGAAATCCGCCCATGCCTTCGACCCCCATCACCAGATTAATATAATATGGTTTTTTTATCAGATCCAGCGCGATGAGGTTCTCCACTTCGCCGAACATTGACGGATTGTAGACTTCCATCTCTGGTTTGACGCCGCGGCGCTGCATTTCCGAGGAGAAAGCCTCAATTTCCGAACGCAGATTGAAAAACTTGATCTCCTTTTTCTCTCTGCCGGCGAAAAACACAATCGAGCCCATGTTCAGCGATGCCATCTCCGGCGCCGCATCAAGTACCGTCAGGCGATCCTTGATGGGTATGCCTGGACCACCGGTTGTGTTTTGGATAACTATCGGGCACAGCTTCTTGATCCCCTTGTTGATTTCGGAAAATATCCGGCAATCGCCAACACCATTACCGTGCTCGTCGCGGGCGTGCAGGTGCACGATGGCTGCTCCGGCATTGTAGCAGTCCAAAGCGTCCTGAATGATCTCGTTTGGTTGTTCGGGCAGTGCCGGGTTCACTTCTTTGGTATGAATTCCGCCGGTAAGCGCGGCAGTTATGATTATTTTATCCATAGAGATGAGTATCCCCTTTTTTCCCCATCCGTCAATATTTACATTTATTGATCCATATCATACTTATGGATGGAAGGAACAAATATTATTTAGTGAGACCCCAGTTTCAGAATCTGAAACTGGTTGGCCGAACTTATACCGCATAGCACACTGAAGGGTATCTGCGACGAGGTTTTGAAAGCTACTTGGTATTAGCTGTTGCCGCAAAAAGCTGATCAGCCTTTAATCTCCATACTTCAAAAACATTGGCGTCCCATGTGCCCGGATATGCCATGTAGTGTTTGAATATCTTTGTGCCTGCGGTTGTTGCCGCATTCAGCTTTAGCAGAATGCCCGGTCTTGTTATGCCACCAGCAAGCGTCTTGACCATTGTCGGCAAGTCGGGCATTGTGAAAATGCCGTTGATCGAGTTTGTCAGCATCTCATTACTGAAAATATCCTGCCGGAATAAAAATGAAATTTCCTCATGGGTCAGATTCTGCAGGATATTTCTTATTGCATTTAGCCCTGCGTAGTTGGCACCCCTTTTCGAACCTGCAAACCACTTAAAATTGTATGCCCACAATGCGTCACATCCGGTCTTTCCTTTTTGCGCCGCAGCCAGTACTGCCTCTGCCGCGTATTTACCTCCCACCATTGCGCCGCCTGCGCCACAGCCTGTCATCGGGATTGTCTGTGATGCGGCATCGCCTATCACAACAAATCCACTGGCTACAAGGCTGGCCGGTGATCTCCCGACAAGGCAAAGGCCTCCGCCACCACGGACAACTTCACCCGAAATCGAAGGATGCCTTGAAATGAATTCCGAGACAATGTCTTTCGGGTCAGGATTTTTCGGGTCATGCCGAACGCCCGCTCCGGTATCTATCTCATCTTCATTCAAATACTGAAGCCACTGATAGCCGGTATTATAGCCGTACCGATAATGATCACTGACCGGGTCAATCTTGTTTTTGTCCCTTTTGCGAACTGTCCTGTAAACCATGGCGAATTCATCACTGGAAAACTTTCTGGCAATACCTGTGGTTTCAGGAAGTTTCGTTCTTAATACCGCGTGAAATCCGGTATCGTCCGCGACTATGTCCGCCGGAACGCTTTTGGTTTCACCTGTGCCGCTGTCTTTTACAACGATTCCTTTTACCTCGATGTCTCCGAGGCCAATGCCTCCTGACGAAATGAGATCAAGCACGTCATGCCGAAACATGAATTTTGCGCCGGCCGTTTTTGCCTGATCGACAAGGAGTTTGCCCAAAGCCCTCCGATCGGTAGTGACATACCGAAAATCAACCATCTTTCTACTGGAATAGTCCGGCGACCAAACTTCCAAATGGGGGTAGGCGTGCTGTTCATAAATCCCTGTGACAATTCCTGCCGAATCTTTTGCTTTCACAAGCGCGCCGGTATTTTTTGAACCTTCAAAAGGTGCATCGAAACCTGTCTCGGCAAGGGCGGATCTCTCCATTGCGTCGGACCAGTCATGGCCGAGAGTCTCATAATCGCCTTTTTCATAAACCGTTACATCAATGCCTGCCTTTGCCAGGTCTCTGGCGAATATGCACCCACCCGGACCGGCGCCTGCAACTACAACTTTGAATTTATCTGACATTTTTTCACCTCAATAGTTTAATCTGTTTTCTGATGCCTGCTGTTTCCAGTACACATATATCATTATTGTCGCGGAAATAATACCAAGTTGCTGTCAAAAAAATAAAAATTTTTGAAAGCTTACTTGGTATTATGCCTGCCCGTTTGAAAGCAACTTGGTATAAGCCTGTTTTTCATTCCGGACTCAGAGAGAAACTACATTTGTTATGGCGAATCCGCCGCATGAGGGTACGCAGCCTACAATTTAATATCTTCTCGTTTTGTTGTAGGCCGCGTGCCCTCACGCGGCGACATTTCCTTTTTCAGGTCGCGAAATAATAATTATTTGATCTTTATATGAAATTAGCTTAAAAAATACCTAACGAAAAATGAGGCTGTTTAGAGTATAGATGGACGGGGAATTTAACATGAAATATGACAAAGAAGAAAAATATATTCTTGATGCACTGGATAGCGGAAGAATGAAGCTTGCTACTCCATCAAAAAAAGAGATTGAGTCAATCAAAACAGCAGCCGATACCACATTTAAAAAAAACAGGAGTATTACTATCCGCCTTTATGACCATGACTTCATGTGCATCCAGAAAAAAGCAATGGAAATGGGAATCCCCTACCAAACGCTTATTTCAGGTATAATCCATCGGTATATCGAAGGGGATTTAAAAATAAAGGTTGGTTAACAATATAGTAGTCATTCGCTTATACCGTCACGCCATCGGCTTGAATTACTGGTGTGGGAGGCAGAAAAGGCAGAGAATCTGATTATAGATGTTATGTTTCCGGAATACACCGATCGTTCGTGCTCATTCGCTCAACTAGCCGTTCGGTAGGCAGGATGTAGTAATATATGAATAATTGGAATTTTGCAGAATTGAATAAATTGTGTGAAGAAAAGGGCATAAATAATGTCAAAATATATCAAAATTCTTTACATTGGCGCTGGCTTCGTGCTGACTACCACGCTAAAACAGCAGCAAAAATATGGGAAGATCTGTTTAATAAAGAACATGTTGCACTCGGAGATCAATCTTTTTTTGATGCCACTTTCTCATATGAAGCACAGGTTGAATCTTGTATACAATCTTTGCATTCATTAGGGGATATTTTATCTCAAATAATCAATGTTCTCGTATTGCAAAACAAATATTCAGAGCACGATGTTTCAATTAAAAAAGTTATAGATACAATGGAAAAGCAAAACATTGCTTCTGAAATTAATAAAAGTACGCGCAATTTATTAAATGATAATTCATTCAATTATATCGGAGCATTTTGCAACACAATCAAACATAGACGACTGCTTCATACTGATTTTCGCACGGAATGGGGTGAAAATGCGAGGAATGAGAGTGGTTTACGTTTTGAAGAATTTGAATTCAAAGGTGCTACTTACCCCCAAACATGGTGTAGCGATATTTTAGAAAAGTACAGATTTCAAATTTTTAGTTTAATAAATGAAATTGGTTTTAATATTAACAAATATATTGCAGCAATTTGACCGACAGTTAGGAAAACACACAAGATGACAATACTCAACAACCTGCTTAACAGTTTCCGTAATGCCGCTGTTACCGAGCGCGAAAAAGGCACCTATTTTGAAGAGCTGATTTGCACATACCTGCGCAACGAGGCCATTTATCGCGATTTGTACAGTGATGTCTGGACGTATGCCGACTGGGCAACCGCGCAAGGATTGGACAAGCGCGATACAGGCATTGACCTGGTTGCTAAAACCAATGGTACGGGCGAGTTCCATGCCATCCAGTGCAAGTTTAACGCTGAAGATTACCGGGTTCAAAAAAGCGACATAGACAGTTTCTTTACGGCATCTGGTAAAAAGCACTTTACCTACCGCATTATCGTCAGCACCACCAACCACTGGAGTGAACACGCCGAAGATGCCCTACAAAACCAGCAACCGCCCGTCAGCAAGATAGATCTGCATGATCTGGAAAACAGCCAGATTGACTGGTGCCAATACCAACCAGCAAAACCGGCGGTATTTAAAGCCAAGAAGAAACTGCGTCCGCACCAGACAACCGCTCTGGCCGATGTCAAATCCGGCCTGGCGCAAGCCGACCGGGGCAAGCTTATCATGGCC
>JBAXON010000005.1:0-31423 GCA_037133255.1 Deltaproteobacteria bacterium | reverse complement strand
GATAAGAGAAGGTTTTAGATCTGGCGGCAGCAAAGCAAAAGGCTTTTCTTCTTTTGTCTCTGCGGCCACACTCGGAAAAAGAGCTGGAAAAGAAACTGCGGGAAAAAGATTTTCCCGCAGTTGTCATTAAAGAAGCGCTGGAAAAACTCCACGATTTGAAGTATCTAAATGACGCGTCTTTTGCCAACGGTTGGGCGCGTAATCTGGCAGTGAACAAACTATGGGGTAATCGTAAAATAATTACCAGTTTGCGGGAAAAGGGCGTTGTAGCGCAGTTTATTGATGATGCTATCGCCGCGGCCCGGCTCGAAATTTCTGAAGAAGAGGCTATCGCGGCTTTAGTGCGAAAAAAGGCAGCTAAAAAGAAGTCGGTTGTTTTTGATATAAAAGAAAAACAGAGAATTTTTCAGAACCTGATGGGAAGGGGGTTCCCACCGGGTTTGATTTTAAATAAACTGGGGAAGGCAGGAGAGGAAGAAATTGATGCTTAAGACAGGCAACGAAATACGGGAGAGCTTTTTAAAATTCTTCGAGGAGAAAGGGCATACAAGGGTAGTCAGTTCATCTCTGATTCCGAAAGATGATCCCACGCTGCTTTTTACCAACGCGGGTATGGTCCAATTCAAAAACGCGTTTTTAGGCCTGGAAAATCGTGGTTATACGAAGGCTGTTACCTCACAGAAATGTGTCCGCGCCGGCGGCAAACACAACGATCTGGAAAATGTCGGTGTCACCTCGCGCCATCATACCTTTTTTGAAATGCTCGGCAATTTTTCTTTTGGCGATTATTTCAAAGAAGAAGCCATTGCCTGGGCCTGGGAATACTTAATTGATGTGGTCAAACTGCCCAAGGAGAAACTTTGGGTGACAATTTACACGGATGACGATGAGACATATTCCATCTGGTATAAAAAAATGAAAGTGCCCAAAGATCGCATTGTCCGTCTGGGTGAGAAAAGTAATTTCTGGATGATGGGTGAGACCGGACCATGCGGCCCCTGCTCTGAAATCATTTACGATCAGGGGGAAGGCACCGGCTGCGGCCTTGCTACATGCGATTTGGATTGTGGCTGCGATCGTTATCTGGAAATATGGAATAATGTTTTCACTCAGTTTGACCGCGACGAAAATGGTAAATTAAATCCATTGCCCAAGCCAAACATCGATACCGGCATGGGGTTAGAGCGCCTTACCGCCGTCATTCAGGGCGTAAAGAGCAATTACGATACAGATTTTTTCCTACCGATTATCCACTTTGTAGAAAAAACATCCGGCAAAACTTATGGCAAAAACGCGGACAATGATGTCTCCATCCGCGTGATTGCCGATCACAGCCGTGCTGTAACATTTTTGATTGGCGATGGCATTATGCCAAGCAATGAAGGCCGCGGCTATGTGCTGCGACGCATCTTAAGGCGGGCCGCACGTCACGGGAAAATGCTGGGTATCAACAAACCGTTTTTGCATGAAAGCGCGCGAGTCGTCATAAATATGATGAAAGGCGTCTACCCCGATCTGGTGGAAAAGGCTTCCTACATCACCAAAGTAATTCTCAATGAGGAACAGCGCTTCATGGAAACGCTTGACGCGGGGCTTCGTATTTTGCAGGACGAAACATCACGCCTGAAAAAGGAGGGTAAATCTATTCTTCCCGGTGCGCTGATCTTTAAGCTCCATGATACCTTTGGTTTCCCCACCGACTTGACTGCGGACATTGTTAAGCCTGACGGCTTTACGCTGGATAATGAGGGATTTGAAGTCGAAATGCAGCAGCAGCGGGAAAGAGCGCGCGGCGCGTGGAAGGGCAGCGGCGAGGAGGCAGTGGCCGATTGTTACCTCAAAGCTTCGAGCTCCGGTATAGAAACCGATTTTTGCGGCTACGAAGATTTTGTCAAGTCGGAATCCAGGATTAAGGCAATTTTTGTCGAGGGCAAACCAGCGGATATGGCGCGCGAAGGACAGTCAGCGGAGATCGTTTTGGATACCACGCCATTTTATGGAGAGTCGGGCGGACAGGCAGGAGACACAGGCTATCTGGAAGGAGCCGGTTTTAATTTTAGAGTTTTAGATACCAAAAAGCCACTGGATAAATTCTTTGTTCATAAGGGAATTGTGCAGAAAGGGGAAATACAAATCGGTGATACTGCTCGCTTGATCGTGGATGAGGAAAGACGAAAGGCAATTGCCGCCAATCATTCCGGAACGCATATTTTGCAGGCGGCACTCAAAGCCGTGCTTGGCGATCACATTAAGCAATCAGGTTCTCAGGTGACCGCCGATCGGCTGCGTTTTGACTTCAGCCATTTTTCCAAAATCAGCGATGATCAAATGCAGCGCGTGGAAGAAATTGCAAACGTAATTATTCGCCGAAATCTGGAAGTGCAGACCGAAGTTTGCGCGCTCGAAGAAGCGCTCAAAACCGGTGCAACAGCCGTGTTTGATGAAAAATACGGCGCGACTGTACGCATCGTAAAGATGGGCGAAATGAGCATGGAGCTTTGCGGCGGCACCCATGCGCAGCGCACAGGCGATATTGGCTTGCTCAAAGTTATTCATGAATCAGCCATTGCCGCAGGCGTCCGCAGAATTGAAGCTGTTACCGGCAAAGAAGCGCTTATGTATATGCAAAAGGCTGAAGAGGAACTTCGAAAAGCTGCCAGCCTGTTTAAGGTAAGTCCGCTGGAGCTTGCCGACAGAACTGAAAAATTGCTCAAGCACACAAAAGAACTGGAAAGAGAAATTGAAGCCCTTAAAGGAAAACTTGCTGCCAAAGATTCCGGCAATCTTCTCAGCCAGGTACGCGAAATCGCCGGAGTGAAAGTGCTGGCAGTGGAAGTAAGCATTTCTGATGTCAAGACGCTACGCGATTTTGGCGATAAGCTGCGCGATAAAATAGAATCCGGCATTATTCTTCTTGGGAGCAAAGCAGGAGAAAAAGCGCTGCTGTTGTGTCTGGTAACCAAAGATTTAACCGGAAAATATTCCGCCGGCAACATTATCAAGGAGCTGGCACCGCTTGTCGGCGGTAGTGGCGGCGGCAGACCGGATATGGCTCAGGCCGGCGGCACCCAACCTGAAAACTTAGATAAGATTTTTCCTGTTTTGGAAAAATTACTGACAAAGTAGCGTAAATATGGATAGCCTGCGCATTGATTCAATGACCGATCAAAATATTAATTCAAGCAATCAGAATAATGTTGTTTTTTCTGTGCGGGATCTCGCCAAAATTTATAAAATGGGCGAGGTTGAGGTTCATGCCTTGCGGGGCGCTAATCTGGAATTGTTTTCCAAAGAGCTAATCATCCTTTTGGGGCCTTCCGGCAGCGGAAAATCAACCTTGTTAAATATCCTGGGCGGACTCGATACCGCCACCAGTGGTTTTGTCTCTTACCGGGGCAGAGATCTGACCAAGGCAACGGAAGCGGAACTGACCGAATATCGACGCTTCCATGTCGGGTTTGTTTTTCAGTTTTACAATCTTATTCCCAGCCTGACCGCGCTGGAAAATGTTGCCGTTGTAACGGAAATTGCCAAAAATCCCATGAAGCCTGAAGATGCTCTAGCGCTGGTCGGTTTGACCGAAAGGCTGGATCACTTTCCGGCGCAGTTATCCGGCGGCGAGCAGCAGCGCGTGGCCATCGCCCGTGCCATCTCCAAAAACCCTGAAGTTATGCTTTGCGATGAACCCACAGGCGCGCTTGATTCCCAGACGGGAGTCGTAGTCCTCGAGGCGCTGGAACGGGTCAATCGCGAGTTGGGCACAGCTACTGCAATTATTACCCATAATGTGGACATTGCCGCTATGGCCGATCGTGTCATACATCTCAGCAACGGAAGAATTGCCGAAGTGACGGCAAACAAAGTTAGAAAATCACCGCACGACATACAATGGTGAGCAGATGAAAGCACTGCACAGGAAAGTCTGGCGGGACCTGTGGCGCATGAAAGGGCAGGTATTTGCCATAACACTGGTGGTTATAAGCGGTGTGGCGACTTTTATCATGTTCATCACTACCATGCATTCTCTTGATCGCACTCGAAATACATTCTATAGCGATTACAATTTTTCTGATGTCTTTGTTAATTTGAAACGCGCGCCGGAAAGCCTGAAAGAGAAAATTAAAGAGGTGCCGGGCGTAAACCAGGTGGAAACCCGTGTAACCGCTTATGTCAAACTGGATATTACTGGCTTTCCCGAGCCGGTTACAGGCCTCATAGTCTCTGTTCCCGATGACGGGCAGTCTCTCATGAATCGACTTCACATCCGCAAAGGGCGGCTTGCCGATCCGGCCAAGGACAACGAAGTAGTTATCAACGAGACCTTCGCCAATGCTCATGGATTTAATCTAGGCGATCAATTTGCCGCAATTATCAACGGCAAATGGAAAAAACTGGCGATCACCGGAATTGCGCTTTCACCGGATACAATCCGCACTGCCACATCGTCGTCACAGATGGCTTCTTTTATGGTGAAAAGGGAATGTTTCGCGTTGCGCCTCCTCTGGAACTGAAAAAGCTGGAGACTCTCTTCCTGCACAATGTTTTCAAAATGCTTCTCGCCAAAGGGAAGATTACCCGCGAATTAATGGCCATCCACTCGTCATGGAAACATTCCGGCTTCCACGCCTTCTGCGGCAACCGCATATCCCCCAATGATGATAAGGCTATGGAAAATCTGGCGCGTTATATCATCCGGGCTTCCTTCTCTCAGGAGCGGATGCAGTACCTGGAACAGGAGGGGACTGTCGTCTATACGGGAAAGGACAGAACGACAAACAAGGTCTTTTCCGCAATGGAGTGGCTGGCGGCAATGTGCTCGCACATTCCAAACAGGGGCGAACAGATGGTGCGGTACTACGGATTTTACAGTAAGGTAGCACGGGGCAAGAGGAAGGAGGCGGGAACGGACGATGCTGTTCCATGCATCCTTGAACCACAGGGGAGCGAGAGGGCGTACAGGAAAAGTTGGGCAAGACTGATCCAAAAGATATACGAAGCAGATCCTCTGATCTGCCCAAAATTTCAGGGGAAAATGTGGGTCATCAGTGCGATAGATGATCGCCAAGTGATCCGGACTATACTTGAACATCTGGGACTCTGGCTGGTCAAATCAAGACCGTCGCCGAAAATACATGACCCGTCGATTCGAGAATACGCCGCTGCCGATCTTCAAATCCTACCCCTCAACGATACTATCTACGGCAACCCAGAATACACCTGGAATGAATACATCCAGTCATAACGCCTTTTTAAAAATAAAATAAGGCGTGATGGAGATGTCCCTCTGAATTCTGCCCAAAATACCTTTTTGGCAGGTGGACAGGCTAAAATGTGTGCATATTTTTCATAAGTACGGATGTCGCAATTTTCCCCTGATGCGGTCATCTGTGTCGAGCACTACATTTTGTGGATAAATTTACTTGACATACAAGACGGCGTTTCTTATACTTCACCCAACAAAAAGGAAGTTCTTATCAAAAAATAAGACATGGATCTGAGGCAAACGCACTGATGGGGCAACCTCTAGCGGTCAACCATATATCTATTACCAGCCCATCGAGAAGTAGCTAACTTCAAGTGTATAATTAGTTAGTATACAAGAAGACTATGCAACGCGGTGATCAAGAGCCGCGTGGGTGAATGTTCCACATTAGCAGGGATGTATTGTTTATCATGAATCACCATCGAGTTCCCTCAAAAGACAAAATTATTTCAAACGGCCAAAATCCCGATAATCCGGAGATTTCTCCGCCTGAATCCGTTAAAGACAACCCCATTGACTATCGCGAACTCTATGAACAATCAAAAGAGCGTGAAGCGTTACTCCGGCAGTCCCTGAGTATGCATGAAAAACTGCTCGATGAGGTTGAGGATACAATTTCAGAGGTCGATTTAAAGGGGACAATTACATTTGCCAACAAGGCCGCGTCCAGGATTAGGGGTATCACCAAGGAGCAAACGATCGGTTTGAACTACAAATCATGGACAGATCCGGTAAATCAAAAGATCGCACTTGAAGCCTACTCCCAAGTCTATAAAACAGGCCAACCTTGCCGGTTCAATTACGAAATAATCCGTGAGGACGGAGTCCGCAGGGTGGTTGAAGATTCCGGATCGGCCATCCGGCATGCGCAAGGCGATATTATCGGGTTTCGATCCGTCAGCAGGGACATAACGGAACGCAAACAAGTAGAAAAGGAACTGGCCGAACACCGTAGCCGGCTGGAAGCCATTTTCGGCAGTGTTAAAGAGGCGATCATTACTTTGGATATGAAGTTGGCCGTCATGGAAGCCAATCAGTCCACGGAAACCATCTGTGGTCTAAAGACTAGCGAGATGATAGGCAAGACTCTTTCAGACTGTTTGACCCCCTGCAGCCGATCCTGCAATAATGTCATCAGGCAAACCATGGAAAAGAAATCCACAATCAAGGAATATCGCATTGAGTGTAACCATCAGCAGCGTCAGAGGCAGCTGGTCAGCGTATCAAGCGCGCCGCTGAGGGATGCAAACGGCCAGTATCTGGGGGCTGTCCTCGTTATCAGGGATATTACGCTTTTAAGGGATCTGGAAAGAGAGTTGCGCGAACGTCATCAGTTTCAGAATATAATCGGCCGTAGTAAGAAAATGCAGGATCTATACCGTTTGCTGGAAGATCTTGCCAATCTGGAAACAATAGTTCTAATTACCGGAGAAAGCGGCACCGGGAAAGAACTTGTCGCAAGGGCACTGCATTACAGCGGACAGCGCGCTTTTAAACCCTTTATTGCAGTGAATTGTTCGGCTCTGACGGAAAGCCTTCTGGAATCAGAGCTTTTCGGGCACATCAAGGGGGCTTTTACGGGCGCGATCAAGGATAAAGAGGGTCGGTTTCAGGCGGCAAACGGCGGTACGCTTCTGCTTGATGAGATCGGCGATATTTCGCCCATCATCCAGTTGAAGCTGCTGAGGGTTCTTCAGGAAAAAACATTTGAGCGGGTGGGGGATTCTAAGCCTCAAAAAGTTGATGTTCGGGTCATTGCTTGTACGAATAAAAATCTCAAGGAGAAGGTTCGTCTGGGGGAATTTCGGGAGGATCTCTATTACAGGCTGAAAGTTGTGGAAGTCGCACTACCGCCGCTGCGAGACCGTCTGGAAGATATACCGCTTTTTCTTGACTATTTGTGCCGCCGATTCAATGAACGATTCAATAGGAAGATCGAAGGTGTGTCCAGTGAAGTACTTCATATCTTTATGAATTACCCCTGGCCGGGTAATGTTCGGGAGTTGGAGCATGTAATTGAACATGCCTTTATCATCTGCCATGGTCATGTAATTACGATTGATGATCTGCCTGTGGAGTTTCGGGAACTGGGCAAGCCGGGCAAGGCTTCTGCCTTGGGTAACCGTAAGCCATTGGCGCAAGAAGCCCAGGAGATAATCAACGCCCTGACCAAAGCGCGCTGGAATAAAACAAAGGCTGCGCACCTGCTGGGTATCAACCGCAGGACATTATACCGCAAGCTGGACCAATTGCATATTAATCCGGATGCCTAATAGATTGTGCGGTGTCACAGATTGTGCACCACAAATTGTGACACCGCACAATAATTAAATCTCTTTATCTTTGCATACAAGTTATAACACTTCAATATCATTCTATATTTATGTTATGGCCTCATGCATTATTGTTTGGCATGTTATCCGCAGTGCACCTCCATCAAATTGGCTTGAGGCAGGTTGAATCTACTCCTGTCCCTTTCGCCAAAAAAATAAAAGGAGGTAAGTGATGAAAGAACAGAAAAAAGCGGATTTTCAAGTGGGGGGTCCCAAAGCAACGTATGTCATGGTTATTTGTTCATTATTGTTTATGGTTAACTATATGGACAGGCAGATTATGGCCGCTGTGCTGGAGCCCATGAAAATTGATCTTGGGCTGACCGATTTTCAGGCCGGCCTTGCCAATACCATGTTTTATCTTGGCATTTTATTATTTGTCGTACCAGTTGCTCATTGGATTGATAAATGGAGCCGAGTGAAAATGATCGGTCTGATGGCCTTTTGCTGGAGCGGTTTCACCCTGTTTACGGGATTCAGTAGCAGTCTTAGTCAACTTCTTGTGGCGCGGTTAGGCGTAGGCTTGGGCGAATCAGGTTTTGGAGCTGGCGGCACGGCATTGATCGCGGCATCCTATCCTCCGGAAAAAAGAGCAGCAAAAATCGGTATTTTCAATGTCTTTATTTATGTGGGAATCCTGGTGGGCATGGTAGCCGGCGGTTATATTTCCGTGCATTTCGGCGGCTGGAGAACAGCTTTCTATGTTTTTGCTGTTCCAGGAGTCATCTTGGGCATTTTAGCCTTCTTTATGCAGGATTATTCGATTAAAAAAGATAAGGATGCCCCGGCGGCCCATTCTTTTGCTAAAAACATCAAATCATTATATAATAACAAATCTTTGAGACTGATTTACGTAGGCTACGGATTATTTGCCGTTCTCATTTTCTCGTATCTGACCTGGCTTCCCGCTTTGTTGATGAGGGCCTACGGCATCAATGAGGCTAAGGCCGGTCTGATTGCCGGCGGCCTTGCCCTTTTTGGTTTGATTGGTCCTATCTTCGGCGGATTATTTGCGGATAAGTGGCAGTCGAAAAGCGCTGGTGGCCGAATGAAACTGGCGGCAGTCGGTATATTAGCGTCGTCTGCAGCCCTCTGGTTTGCTTTCCTGACTGTTCAGGATGTCAACAATAAGTACATGATAATTTTTTCCGTGGTGATGTTGGTTGTTTATGGAATAGTTAGCGGCATGCCCAACCCGGCCGTCATGGCCTCGACGCAGGATGTGGTGCGCCCTGAACAAAAAGGGCTGGCTTCCGGCGCGGCTTACTTTTGCATGATGCTGTTCGGCGGCGCTTTTGGTCCCGCTATGGTCGGCAAACTCTCCGATGTGTTCGGGGGTGGATATAAAGGTATCGTCTACGGCCTTTACGTTGCCACGCTCTTTGGCGTAGCGGCGGCAATTGTCTGGTGGAGAGCGGCCAAACGGGTCGGTGCGGATATGGAAACAGAAAGAACAGCATCCTTAAAAGGCAACAACATAGGCTGATCTTGTATATTTCTGATGCAATGAGGGTTAAATAATGCATGATTTAATTCGTCTGATCAGACCTGATAATTATGCAGATGAGGTGCTTTCGATCAAAAAGCCCGTTCTGCTGTTATGCATGCCTCGCGGCGATGATTTTTTGACCCAGATGAATCTTATTGAAGAGATTGCCGCAAATCATGGGTTATGGCTCAAGGTCGGCTTGCTGGCAGAAGCGTTTATGGAATATTTTAAGAATAAATTTGACATCTCCGGAACCCCTACGTTTCTGATCATATTGAAGGGGGAAGAAAAAAACAGGATGCTGGGGCTTGCAGATTCCCGGACACTGGAGCGATTTGTTCTGGAGACTTTACAGCTAGAAGATGTGAGAGCAGCAGCAGAGCTTTCGAATTACTAAGCTTGATCGAGAGGGAAGCTTAATTCTCTCCCACTGATGCAAGAAACCTCACCGCCGGAAGACGGTGAGGTTTCTTTTTTTGTTCATGATAAAAACAAATCTGGAAATAATGGGGACGGTTCTATTTAATTGACATCGCAAGCCAGTTTTGATATATATTTGCCATGCCAAGAACCGCTCGCATAGCCCCACAGGAATTTGTTTATCATATCCTGACAAGGGGCAACAATAAACAAGACGTTTTTAAGGATGATGAAGATTTCCTCAAATACATCGACATAATCAAAAAATACAAAGAAAAATATCTCTTCAAGCTTTATCATTATGTTCTGATGACTAATCATGTTCATCTGGTTATGGAAACAACAGAAGCAGGCGGAGAGCTGGCCCAGATCATGAAAGGCATTAATTTATCCTACGCCCAGCATTATAAAAAGAAATATAAATACACCGGCCACTTCTGGCAGGACAGGTTCAAAAGCATCATCATATCCAAAGATGAATATCTTTTGGCCTGCGGCAGCTATGTGGAACTAAATCCTGTCCGGGCGTCGATAGTCAAAGAGCCCAAAGAATATCCCTGGAGCAGCTACGCGGCAAATGCTTACGGCAAGAAAGACGATTTGGTTGACAGGCATTTAATATATGATAATCTTTCCAGCGATGAGGATGTCCGCAGGGAATACCGCAAGTTTGTTTTACTGATGCTGCAGAAGAATGAATCAATGCGCGGTGAGATGGAACGAAGAACTATTTATGGCGGAGGTGACTTTATCCAGCGCGTGCACAAGAAGTTCAAGATAGATGCAGTTATAAAGAAAATAGGCAGGCCCAAGAAGGAGATTGTTGGAAATGAATTTAAATAGAACCGTCCCCATTACGGCTCTGCTTTGCGATGAACCCACAGGCGCGCTTGATTCCCAGACGGGAGTCGTAGTCCTCGAGGCGCTGGAACGGGTCAATCGCGAGTTGGGCACAGCTACTGCAATTATTACCCATAATGTGGACATTGCCGCTATGGCCGATCGTGTCATACATCTCAGCAACGGAAGAATTGCCGAAGTGACGGCAAACAAAGTTAGAAAATCACCGCACGACATACAATGGTGAGCAGATGAAAGCACTGCACAGGAAAGTCTGGCGGGACCTGTGGCGCATGAAAGGGCAGGTATTTGCCATAACACTGGTGGTTATAAGCGGTGTGGCGACTTTTATCATGTTCATCACTACCATGCATTCTCTTGATCGCACTCGAAATACATTCTATAGCGATTACAATTTTTCTGATGTCTTTGTTAATTTGAAACGCGCGCCGGAAAGCCTGAAAGAGAAAATTAAAGAGGTGCCGGGCGTAAACCAGGTGGAAACCCGTGTAACCGCTTATGTCAAACTGGATATTACTGGCTTTCCCGAGCCGGTTACAGGCCTCATAGTCTCTGTTCCCGATGACGGGCAGTCTCTCATGAATCGACTTCACATCCGCAAAGGGCGGCTTGCCGATCCGGCCAAGGACAACGAAGTAGTTATCAACGAGACCTTCGCCAATGCTCATGGTTTTAATCTCGGGAATCAATTCGCCGCGATTATCAACGGCAAATGGAAAAAACTGACTATCACCGGAATTGCGCTTTCACCGGAATTTGTCCTGGTCATGCGTCCTTTTTCCATGAGTCCCGATTTCAAACGATACGGCATTCTCTGGATGAGCCGCAAGGCGATCAGCAAAGCGTATAATATGGAAGGCGCGTTTAATGATATTGCGCTGACTCTGTATCCCGGGGCTAAAGTAAGTGACGTCCTGCGTGAGTTGGATAGTATTGTCGAGCGTTACGGCGGATATGGCGCCTATGCACGCACAGACCAGATATCGCACCGGCTGCTCAATGAAGAATTCAATATGCTCCGGAATATGTCCAAAATATTTCCCACAATATTTATCTGTGTTGCCGCCTTTTTATTAAATGTAGTGATGAGCAGAACGATCAATACGCAGCGCGAGCAACTGGCCGCACTGAAAGCGTTCGGGTATGATAATGTTGCCATAGGCATTCATTACGCGCAGTTAGTTATTCTGATTATATTGGCAGGTCTGATTTTTGGTATTATCGCCGGCATCTGGTTGGGGAAAATATTAGGCGGCATTTACATGGCAGTCTACCGCTTTCCATCTCTTGTCTTTGTATTAAAACCATGGGTTGTTATTTCGGCAATTATGATCAGCATCGTTTCGGCCCTCATGGGCACACTGCATTCCCTTTGGCGCGCGGCTAAGCAGCCGCCTGCTGAGGCCATGAGGCCCGAGCCCCCCGCAAAGTATCAGATAACGCTGCTGGAAAAAATGGGTATTGGCCGCGCGCTTTCCCAACCATCAAGGATTATCATTCGCAATATTGAACGCAAACCAATTCGAACATTACTTTCGATTATTGGAATTGCAGTAGCCTGCGCCACAATGATCTCCAGTGGATTTTTCAAGGATTCGGTTGATTATATGGTGAACGTTCAATTTATTCTTTCCCAGAGGGAAGATATGGCGGTGGGTTTTGTCGAGCCAACATCATATAAAGCGCTATATGAGCTTCAGGCAATGGAAGGAGTTCATCACGCCGAAACCTTTCGGACTGTACCGGTAAGATTTAGATTCGGACGTACCAGTTATAAAACCGTCATCAACGGAATAGAGCCGGATAGCCGTCTGCATCCGTTGCTCGATACGAATTTAAAACCAGTCACCCTGCCACCGGAAGGCATTATTTTGAACGATTACTTAGGCAAAATGCTCGGCGTAAAAGCCGGTGATATGCTGACTATCGAAACGTTAGAAGGATCGAAGTCTGTCCGCCAGGTGCAGGTGGTTGCCTTGATCAAGTTGTATTTGGGAGTTATGGGCTATATGGACATAAAAGCGCTCAACCGTCTGATGAAGGAAGGTGACGCTGTCTCGGGAGTTTACATTACTGCTGATGCTAAATATCAGGAAAAACTTTACCGGAGCTTTGTGAACATGCCACGCGTTTCCGGAACTGTAGTGAGAAAAAACGAAATTCGCAATTTCTATGAAGTGCAGGCCAAAGGCATGCTTTTCTTCACTTTTATTGCCACACTGATGGCCTGTTCTATTTGCATCGGTGTAGTCTATAATAACGCCCGCATAGCTCTCTCTGAACGAAGCCGGGAGCTATCCAGCCTGAGGGTTTTAGGCTATACGCGCGGTGAAATTTCGTATATTCTATTAGGAGAATTGGCGATTATCGCGCTTGCCGCCATTCCGCTTGGCTTTCTTATCGGCCATGCCCTCTGTGCTTACATAGCGGAGATATTGCAATCCGATCTTTTCCGCGTGCCGCTGGTTATTGAACTAAAAACATTTTCACTCGCGGCAGCGGTGGTTCTTGCTTCGGCCTCGATATCAGGACTGATTGTGCGCCACAAACTTGACCATCTTGACCTGGTAGAAGTATTAAAAACAAGAGAATAGTGATATAGAAATAAGTCAGGGAGCTGAGATATGAATGTAGCATTACGCAGAAAGTTGTTTGTCATTATAATGATTGCTTTTGTAGTTCTGGCGACTGCTTACGGGTTTTATCCGAAAGCGGTGGATGTTGATCTGGTTTTCGTCACGCGTGAGCCGCTTCAGGTTACAATTGAGGAAGAAGGCCGCACCCGCCTGAAAGACCGCTTTGTTATCACTGCCCCGACAGTCGGATATTTGGAACGTGTCAAAGTCAAAGTTGGCGACGCGGTGAAAAAAGGACAGGTCGTCCTGGTTCTTGAACCCCTGCGCTCTCCGGTACTCGATTCCCGCAGCCGGGCGGAAGCGACAGCAACTAATACAGCAGCGGCAGCGGCACTTAATGCCGCTATTGAAAGAGAGAGTGCTGCCGCGGCTGATTCAGATTATATGGAAAAAAGGCTGGAGAGGTTGAAAAATCTCTATGCCAAAGGTTCTATTGCCAAAGATCAATATGACCAGATAGAGGCAGAAACCAAAAAGTCTCGGGCAATCCAGCGTTCCGCCAAAGCTGCGGTGGAAGTTTCACGCTCCGATCTGGATCGAGCGAAAACACTATTGCAGAATTATTCCTCGGATAAAAGCACAGCCAGTCACAACAAGGCTTATGTCTCTTCACCTGTTGGTGGTAATATCTTCCGCATCTACCGGGAAAGTGAAGGAGCGGTCAATGTTGGCGAACCATTGATGGAAATCGGTAACTCAAAAAATCTGGAAATCCGTGTAGAAGTTTTATCTTCTGATGCTGTAAAAATTAAAAAAGGAAGCACTGTATTTATTAAACGCTGGGGCGACGAGGGAACACTCGAAGGTGTTGTGCGGATAATCGAGCCTTCCGGATTCACCAAAATCTCCAGCCTCGGTGTGGAGGAGCAAAGAGTTCTGGTTATTGCGGATATCACAACGGCGCCCGAAAAATGGCGCGCTTTGGGTGACGGTTATCGTCTGGAAGCGCATTTCGTTGTCTGGGAGGGCAAAGATGTTCTTCAGGTTCCCACAAGTTGCCTGTTTCGCATCGGCAAGGATGATTGGGCGGTATTTGTGGAAGAAAACGGAAAGGCTCGCCAGCGAATAGTTAAAACGGGACAGCGCAACGGTTTGACGGCAGAAATTATTTCCGGATTGACGGAAAAAGAAAAAGTGGTTACCCACCCGGATGATTCAATAAGTGACGGCACCCGCGTTCGAGCAAGGAAATAGTATGCTATGACATATCCGGCTTTTGACTTCTTCTTTTTTTGAATTCGCTGACAAATTCTTTCGAAGACAGATATTTATCGGCAAATGAAACGATGAAAGATTCTTTATATTTTGGCGGGATTAAAGTAAGCGGCCACATGTGCTTTTTGATAATGTCTTCCTCAATTTCGTTTATCGAAAAGTGCTTCTTGGCATTCTCAACCGCGATTGAGGGATGCTCAATTCCGTGGAATTTTTTCCGGGGCAGATCTGGCACATCATGATTGCGCCAGTCATAAAGGAAAAAATCATGCAGTAGCGCCCCACGCGCGGCCGAACGGTAGTCCAACTTTAAGATCTTGCATATCCGATAAGAGAAATAAGCGACATCCTGAACATGTTCATAAATCGAAGAATTGTGATGAAAGAAGTCTTTGAGTTTGAGGAATTCTTCGTGTTCATAGATATCTTTAATTGTTTCGTAATATTCATCTTCAAATGGTTTTCGCCCCTTAATCTCGATAAGAATCTTATCCTGAATTGATTTCAGGACAGTTTTAATCCTGCCTTTAATATTATTGCTAATTTTGTTATTGATGTATCCGTTTAAATCAGGGAATGCGTAGCGAAGCCGCTTTAATGAATCCAGAATCTTTTCTATTTCAATATTGTTCAAGTTTAAATATTCAGTATAGAGATAGGAGATTTTCTGACGGAATTCCGTTAGAGATGCCACAGAATACGAACAATCAACCGTATAATAGATTATTAATGCTATCGCCGCCGTTTGTAGATATGCTCCCGTAAGTATTTTGGCATTTTGCAAAATTACCGGATTGATAAATGTAATGAAAATAAAAGCAAGGGCAGCCCAGATTACAGAAAAAAGGAGACAAACCTTTCCATGAAGATTAAATTTGTATTCTGAATAATCCCATAGAGTCAGCTTGAATATTTTTTCTGCAAAATAACCAACCAGATATTCAATAACGGTAAGGGCCAGGCCAAATATGATCAGCCTTGGCAGGAGATGCCAGCTCTGGGAAAAATGGGAAATCAGTATGACAAAAAGTGCACCAAAGCCATAGATAGGAACAAAAGGCCCGAACAAAAAGCCGGCGTTGACAAACTTTCGTTGAGTTATTGAACGATAAATGACCTCTAAAATCCACCCCATAAAGGAGTAGATAGCAAAAAGCACCACGTAATAGAAAACAGTATTGCTGATTTCTGCCAGAGTATAGTTCATTTTTTGCTCGCCTCCGGAAGGTGACTGCGGTCATTGAGCGCGATTATCTCGGCTTCACCATTTTGAAAGCGGACGATCGTTTTGGAAGCAGTATCCACGCAAGCACTGCGGAATTCGGAGAGGCTGATCTTTCTTATTCGGCAAAGAATGGCAGCAATGGTGAAGTTGTGGGCAACGACCAACGCGTTTTCTTCCTTGTTCAGAATCGTCTCGACTGCTCTCCAGGCGCGACCCTGCAGTTGATTCAATGATTCCCCATGAGGCATCTTAACAGAAGCCGGGTCAGCAATCCACTTGTTGAGAAATTCCTTTTCGCAGGCCATCAATTCCTTAAAAGAGAAACCTTCAAAATCTCCCTGGTCCATTTCCATCAGGTCTGAATGAATTTGAATTTCCTTGCGATGGAACTCGTTAATAATCTCAGCTGTCTTCAGCGCTCTTTTGAGAGGGCTGGCATGGATTGCGCAAATAGTCTGATCTTTCAGGGATAAGGCCAAAAGCCGAGCTTGCTGCATTCCCGCGTCGCTTAGCTCAATATCGCTTGTTCCCTGAATCCGACCTTCTTTATTCCAAAGTGTTTCTCCGTGTCTGATCAGAATTAATTCCATAGTTTCTTTCGACGCCGCGTGACACACGCGGCCTGCATTAACCCTTATGATTTTTTCTTCTTTTCCGTCTTTTTCCGTGTGCCATTTTCCAGCGCCAGCTTTACCACTTCCAGCATATCGCTGACAAAATGAAACTTGATACTTTTTTGCACATTTGCCGGAATATCTTCCAGATCTTTTTTATTCCACGCGGGCAGAATAATTGTTTTAATCCCTGCTCTGTAAGCGGCAAGCACCTTTTCTTTAACTCCTCCCACAGGAAGTACTGCGCCGCGCAAAGTTATTTCCCCGGTCATGGCAAGATTTTTTTTGATCTTGCGGTTGGTTAGTAAAGAGGTCATGGCTGTAAGAATTGTCACACCTGCTGATGGGCCATCCTTGGGAATTCCTCCCGCCGGTACATGGATGTGCAGATCGACATTCTCAAAGAAGTCCGGATTAATACCCAAATCTTTAGCGTTGGTACGGATGAAGCTCAAAGCGGCGGATGCCGATTCTTTCATGACATCACCTAGCTGGCCGGTTAAAGTCATTGCCTTTTTGCCCTTCATTGCCGTTGCTTCGATAAAGAGCAGATCACCGCCGACCGGTGTCCAGGCAAGGCCTATGGCAATCCCGGGCTGGGCGATGCGCGCGTCAAAATCCGTCATGACACGTACCGGCCCCAGATATTTGGGAATATCATTAACCGCTATTTTTTTGGATTGAATAATTCCCTCCGCGATCTGCGCTGCCACTCCCCGGCAGGCATTGGCAATTTGTCTCTCCAGATTTCTAACTCCAGCTTCCCGTGTATACCCACAGATAATGCTGTTGAGCGCTTTGGTCGTAATTTTGAACTGATCGGCGGTTAATCCGTTTTCAGTTAATTGGCGCGGGATTAAATACTTCTCAGCAATTTTTACTTTTTCCTCCTGAGTGTAACCGGTTAATTCAATTACTTCCAGCCTGTCTTGCAACGCCGGAGGTATCGGATCCAGAATATTAGCCGTGGCGATAAACACAACTTTTGAAAGATCAAAAGGCACATCCAGATAATGATCGGCGAAAGTACTGTTTTGCTGCGGGTCTAATACTTCCAGCAGAGCCGAAGATGGATCGCCCCGGAAATCACTTCCCACTTTATCAATTTCATCGAGCATGAAAACAGGATTGTTCGATTCTGCGCGCCTCAGCCCCTGAATAATGCGTCCCGGGAGGGCTCCGATATATGTGCGACGGTGACCCCGAATTTCCGCTTCATCTCGCACTCCGCCCAGAGACATACGCGCGAACTTGCGTTCCAGCGCCCGGGCAATGGATTGGCCAAGAGATGTTTTGCCCGTTCCCGGCGGGCCAACAAAGCACAGTATTGGCCCTTTGGAATCCGGTTTTAATTTGCGCACAGCCAAGTATTCAAGAATGCGTTTCTTTGCTTTGGCTAAGCCATAGTGATCCTCATCCAGAATCTTGCGGGCCTTCTTGATATCGAGGTTGTCTTGCGTCGATTCATTCCAGGGCAGAGCTGTAATCCAATCAAGATAAGTGGAGGCAACAGTGTATTCCGCCGAAGATGGATGCATGCGGGACAGCCGCGTCAGTTCCCGATCAGCTTCTTTTTTTGCTTCCTCGGGTAGATTTTTGGCATCTATCTTTTTTCGGTATTCATCAGTCTCGACGGCATTTTCATCAGTTTCTCCCAGTTCCTGCTTAATGGCTTTCATTTGCTGCCGCAGATAAAAATCCCGCTGGCCTTTATCAATATCGTCTTTGACTTTTGTCTGGATCTTATTGCCCAGTTCCAGAATATCCATTTGATGCGTGACAAGCTTCGTTAATTCCCTCAGGCGCTCTTTGGTATCAGCTATATCCAGAATCTTTTGTTTTTCCTGTGTCGGAGCATTGATAATCGAGGCAATCAGATCAGCCAGAATTCCGGCCTCTGTTATTGATTTAGCCATCGGACCAAATTCCGGAGGTAAAAACGGCGATAGATTTAAAATCCGATCGAAGAGAGCAAGCAAATTGGACATCAGTGCTTCAGTTTCAATATCTTTAACTTCTTTGTCTTCAATTACTTCAATACGCGCCTGCTGATAAGACGGGGAATCTATCAATTCCTGTATGTGAAAGCGGCTGATTCCCTGCAGAAGAATTTGAGTTCTGTTTTCTCCTACCTTGGCCATTTTGAGAATAACCGCGCAGGTGCCCATACTGTGTAAATCCGCAAGTGACGGAGGGCTGTTTTTTCCGTCCGGTTCGTTTTTAGACATGATCAAGCCAACTAGTCGTTCTTTGGTCATAGCATCATCCACCAGCGTGGAATTGCTACCGGATACTTCCAGCGGAATGATCATCTTGGGAAATACCAGCGCGTTATGTAACGGAAGAATCGGAATTACTTCCGGTATAGGAAAAATTTTATTATCGTGTGTAAACTTTTGGTCAGTCATTGGACCCTCCACTATTGATTACGAAAAACATTCAGTTATTACTATTTTATAGTTGTAACGGGAATTCGATGGGTTTTCCCGGCAGGCATTTTATTAATCCTGACCATAAGAATTCCATCGGAATATGAGGCAACACCTGATTCCGCATCCACAAGCGTAGGCAGAATAATGATTCTTTCAAAATGGCCGTGTGGAATTTCAGCAAGATAGTAACGCCCCTTTTCTAAAACCCAGATCGTTTTACGCGCACCGGCTATTTTAATTTTTCTGCGCCCAAGTTCAATTTGCAGTTCATCTTTGTTCAAACCGGCAAGATCGGCAAGTACCATAATTTCATCTTGCGATTCGTAAACATCCACGTTTGGCTTCCAAATACATTCATGCTGCTTGAAGGCTGGAATAACCAGCTGAAAAACTTCATCCACCGCTTTTTGGAATTCATTCTCGAAATTATTGCCAAACTTAATTTTTATTATGCTCATGTCATTCACCTATCCGGTATTTTTAAGTGGCTACGCCGAAAATATAATACTTCATTGCCTGTTTGTAAAGGATGATGGTCACATAAAAAAGTAAATTTGCGCCCTTTTTGTTATTCCCGCGCAGGAGATAGTCCAGTGATTTAAGTATGTTATTGATTCCAGCCTCCGCGGGAATGACAGCTGGAGACTTTTTTCGATTTCACCGGAAAAGAAATAGCTGGTTTAAAATCAGGCTTTTTGCTATGAAGACTGCACATTATGTAGAAAATCACGGGTATGAAACCCGAAGCAGGCTTTTTTGGTGGGTACACACCCTCCGCTATGCGGGATTGTTCAACTTACCAATTCCGATGAGCTGCGCTTTCGGGATTGGAGTTTCACAATTTAACATTATGGCCATCACTTAAGTCCAGATTGATTTTGTTCCATCCGATATTAATCCCGCGACTTTAAATCCAAAGGTTACGACCGAGGGAAGAAGGCGCTGTCAGCCGCGGGAGGTCGCTTTGTTTCAGGGAGCCTCTGGCTCCTGACGGATGGGGCTCCACTCACCTTACCTACTTCAACAAGATGACCGGAAAGAAAGAAAGATGAAAAAAGATCATTTAAGAAATATTGCTATTATTGCCCATGTTGATCATGGCAAAACCACGCTGCTCAACGCGATGTTGAAGCAGACGGGAGTTTTTCGGGTAAATCAGGCTGTAGAAGACCGCGTGATGGATTCGATGGATCTCGAAAAAGAACGCGGCATTACTATTACGGCAAAAAATACGGCAGTTGATTATAATGGTGTCAAAATTAATATTGTCGATACGCCAGGCCATGCTGATTTCGGCGGTGAGGTTGAGCGCAGTCTCAATATGGTTGACGGAGCCATGCTGCTGGTTGATGCCAGTGAAGGCCCTCTGCCACAAACACGATTTGTTTTGAAAAAGGCGCTGGCACTGCGTTTGCCGATAATTCTAGTCATTAATAAAATAGACCGCAGCGATGCCCGCATTGAAGAAGTCATTAACGATACCTATGATCTTTTCATTGATCTGGGAGCTGAAGAAAAGCAAATTGAGTTCCCGATTCTTTATACCAATTCCAAAATAGGTGTCAGTCATAAGAAAATAGGCGACGACTGCACTGACCTTCAGCCTCTTTTACAAACGATCATTGACCGTATCCCGGCACCGCAGGGAGACGACGATGCCAACACACAATTCTTAGTGACTAATCTTGATTATGATTCCTATGTGGGACAAATTGCCGTAGGTCGTCTTCAAAATGGCAGGTTGGAAATGAACACCCCATACAGTCTTTGCGCCAAGGATAAAATTATTCCCGGCGTTAAACTCTCCGCACTTTATACGTTTTATGGCCTGACAAAAAAACCGGTGACCAGCGCGGAATCAGGCGATATTCTGGCGCTTGCCGGTGTTGCAAACGTAACCATCGGAGATACGATTTCTTCACTTGCCGATCCACAGCCTCTGCCACGATTGCTTGTTGATGAGCCAACTGTATCCATGATGTTTTATGTCAACGATGGTCCGTTTGCCGGAAACGAAGGCAAGTATCTGACATCGCGCCACTTGCTCGAGAGGCTGGAAAAAGAGGCTCTGCGCAACGTGGCCATGAAAATTAAAAAGCTGGAAAGAACCGATGCTTTTGAGGTTTGCGGCCGTGGCGAATTACAGATGGCGGTGCTGATCGAAACCATGCGTCGCGAAGGTTTTGAACTCACGGTATCGCGCCCCCAGGTTATTACCAAACAGCAAGACGGCAAAACCCTCGAGCCGTTGGAGAGATTATTTCTCGATATTCCCGAAGAGTTTGTGGGAAAAATTACGGAGAAATTATCCGTCCGTAAAGGAAGGTTGGAAAGCCTTGTAAATAAAGGTAGTGGCAGAGTCAGCATGGAGTTTTTAATCCCCTCGCGCGGTCTTATTGGTTTTCGCAGTCAGTTTTTAACAGAGACCAAGGGTGGCGGAGTAATGAATTCACTTCTGGAGGATTACGCTCCCTGGTTTGGCAACATTCCGCAGCGCATGACCGGCGTGCTTGTTGCGGATCGTCCCGGAAGGATTACATCGTACGCCAGCTTTGCGATGGATGATCGCGGCGAAATGATGGTGGAAGTAGGCACCAATGTTTACGCGGGTATGATTGTGGGAGAGCGCAACCGCAGCAGCGATCTTACTGTAAACATCACCAAAGAAAAGAAGCTGACTAATATGCGGGCATCCACATCTGATGCCACAATTATATTGCGGCCACCGCGCATTCTGTCTCTGGATCAGGCAATCGAATTTATTGCACAAGATGAACTGGTGGAAATAACACCGCTTAGCGTGCGCCTGCGAAAGATGGAGCTCGACGCCACTCGCCGTCAGATGAAAAGCCGCAAAGACGAACAATGATTACAGAAATTCAAACAAACTTCTATCGCATAACTCTGCCCATGCCTTATCGGCTGCGGCATGTTCATGCCTATGCCTTAGTTCATGGCACTGAAATCGCGTTGTTTGACACAGGCATGAATATGCCGGGGTCTTATGAGTTGCTGGAGGCGGATTTAAACGGCATCGGGCTTAGTACAAAATCAATTCGGGACATTTATATCACCCATTCCCATACCGATCATTGCAGTATGGCCGGGTTGCTGCAAAAAAGAACTCCGGCAAAAATTCATCTATCCGCCGTCGCCGATAATGTTTATTCGCATTTTCATCAAGGCGAGGTATTGATTGACGCAGCAAAACTATTTTATGCCAAACACGGCATGTCGCCTCAGGAAGTTGACGCGATGGTGGAAGAAATCGCGGAGATCCGCAGCATTTTCTCCCCGTTTATTGCCGACGATTATCTTGAACAAAACGAAATTCGCGAATTTGGCGACAGGAAGTTTGAAGTTATTTTCACACCCGGACACGCGGCGGGCCACGTCTGCTTTTTCTTCAGAGATGATGGCTTACTGCTTGCCGGTGATCACGTCCTGCCTTATATTTCGCCCAGCTTAAGCCCAAATATTTTTGATGAAATATTTCAGCCGCTGAAAAGTTATTTAGACTCGCTGCAGGTTGTAGAAAATCTGCCGGTGACAACAGTTTATCCGGGGCATGGCAATTCATTTACCAACATCAGCGAAAGGGCGGGCGAAATCCGTACTTCCCACGAATTACGCAAGCAGGCAGTTTTGCAAAGTCTTAATGACCAACCCAAAACAACATATACCGTCTCTGGAGAAATCAGCAAAGCTGCCTCCTCCAGATGGGACAATTGGGAAAAGTTGATGGCCTTAAACGAAACCTACGTCTATCTGCAAGAGCTCAAACGCGAAGGCGCGATTTCCGAAAAGATGGAAGGCAATATTCTGATGTACAAGGCATTGTGATTGCTCTTTCAAGCCCTGATCATCTGCTAACGCTGATCGCAGATTTCCAAAATTCTATCCACATTAAAAGTACGCTTTTGTTGACTCTCCTCACAATAGGCCGAAAGCCCCAGGTAGGGATGGCCGCTGTATTCCATCTCTCCCATCAAAAGTGGCCGGATTGAACGGCGTGATTTTTCATCCGTGGCTTTCAAGTACACAATCTCGATGCTTCTGTTTTGCGCTATAGCCTCGGCAATCTTCAATAACTTGTCTTCACGGGTGCAGTTACGCGCGGCTTTGGCGTACTGCATATCGGTGAGAAACTTTACCACCTGCCAATCCATCAGGATATGATTTTTCTTTAAGGGTTGCTTCAGGATAATGCCATCAAGCGTTGTGCAGCGCGAAAGCGCCACATACATCTGGCCGTGGGCAAATGTACCCTTGCCTACATCAATGATGACATTTTCAAAAGTCTTGCCCTGACTCTTGTGGATGGTTACAGCAAAAGCCAGGCGCACAGGATACTGAGTAAATGAGCCGACTTCCTCGGAACGCAGCTCTTCATTCTTTAAAAAAAACCGGTAGATTTTCCAGGTGTAAGGCCTAATGCGTGCCGTGTCGCCATTATCCAGCTCGGCCACAATCACCTCATCGTCGTTATCATCTTTTTCAAACTTTTTGATTTTGCCGATTGTTCCATTGACCCACTGGCCCAGCGAATCATTATTGAGCAACATAATCTGAGCGCCTTTTTTGAGCCGCAAATCAATCGCCGTCGGCAGATATTCCTTGCCGAAATCTCCTTCGATCACCCCCTCGGCCATCCAGACTTTGCCGGACAGTTCGGCCAGGCATTTTTCGTTAATCGAATCTGCCAAAACATTGGTGCTGGTAAGCGATAGATAGAAAGTGCCGGGTGGCGCTTCAAATAGTGGATCGCAACGCCTATTAAATGCAGCCAGGTCATCATCGGTAACTGACCGGTTGCGGATGGTATTGAGCAGGCGAACAAATTCATTATCCTTCTGACGATAAACCTTTTCCAGTTCGATAAATGCCAAATCCAGTTCGGCAAAAACATTGGCACTGAAAAAGTAGGGGGTGGGATAATGTGTTTTAAATATATCCCTCTCCGTGTTGGTGACTACCGGTGGCAGTTGATACAAATCGCCGATGAAAATCATCTGCACACCGCCGAAGGGCTGTTTGGGCGAAGGGCCGTTGAGCCGCAGGAACTTATCCACGCAGTCGAGCAGATCCGCCCGCACCATCGAAACTTCATCAATAACAATGGTTGTCAGTTTTTTATATATCGTCGTTTTCTCAGTGCCCTTGCTCTTTTTCTTTTTGATCGAGGCCGGAGTAACATTTGGTTTGAAGTGGAAAAAGGAATGGATGGTCTGGCCACTGACATTAATCGCGGCAACGCCCGTTGGCGCAAGAATGACTACTTTGTTTTTTGTAGTACTACGGAAATAATTCAAAAGCGTTGATTTGCCGGTACCCGCGCGTCCTGTAATGAGCAAAGTTTTCCCCGACTCATTCATCAGTTCCAGGGCATGTTTAAATTCGGGATTGAAATCAATTTCGACAGGTTTTGCTTTTTTAGCTATCATTATGGATTCTTTATCTGTGCTTATTAATAAACGCAAGCTGCATTAACGTTCAATCATGTTGGGCTTCTTGCTTTACGCTAATATTGCCCGCAAACATTGCATCTAGCGGGCTTTGCAGATTGCGGATATCGCGGGCCATTAACTTGAGTTTCGGATTTGGAAGAAACTTCGTTTTGTATTCCACATTCGACTTTTCTATATCCAAATAAGCTGAAATCGGCAAGCGGTTTGTAGTAAGCCGAAAATAATATGATTTCCCCCATGTTTGTGATATGGGTTAGAAAAAGTGGGATTTGGCGAGATATTTGGTAATATACGGAAAATTATTCTGCCATTTTTCTCTGTTTCATAGTTCTATATGAAAATATGTAGAAAATAGTTCCATCTATATGTGCTGATATGATGGAACATTTTCGGTGTATTACACTGTTATGTATTGTAAAGAGACTATCGAGTAATTGAAATGGAAAAAACACCAAACTATAAAAGTGATAATTTTCAGTGTCCCCATTGCCAAGTTGTTGCGCAACAACAGTGGTTTGACTCGAGTTCGGCTGACAGTATCGTTATTGGAATCATTCGGCACATTTTCCTCGATTACAGAACTGGTATTCAAAGTTACCAGCAGGAAGCAATAGCAGCTTTTGTAAATACAATTGAAAGGCACTTAATAGGAAACATACGAAGGTTAATTCCAGATAAGTTCGCTGTTGCCACGTGTTCATCATGTAATGACATTTCATTGTGGGTTGGGAAGGAGTTAGTATACCCAAGGAAAACATTACTACCACAACCTAATAGTGATATTGATGAAAATATTAAAACCCTCTATCAAGAAGCTGCAACCATTTTCATGGATTCGCCTAAAGGCGCAACGGCATTGCTACGGTTTGCTCTCCAAATGCTTTTAAAGCAAGTAGGTAAAAGCGGAAAAAACATTAATAATGATATTAAGGAACTTGTTTCGGAAGGACTCAGTCCTAAAATACAACAAGCTTTAGACTTATTAAGAGTTGTAGGGAACAATGCAGTTCACCCAGGTCAAATAGACATAGATGATAATAGTGAAATAGCATTAAAACTCTTTAACGTTCTTAATTTTATTGCAGATGAAATGATTACAAAACCAAAAGAATTGGCAACTCTATACAGTAACATACTCCCAGAGGAAACCAAGGAACATATAAAACAGAGAGATGAGAACAAATAAAAAAATAACATGACAAAATCACTACAGCCGATCGCTACGCTCCGGCTGATTTTTTAGTTAGGGCACACGAGACAAAGGTTAAGATTATGAACCGAGGCTTCATAAAGCTTTATCGGAAGATTCAGGATAATTTCTTATGGCAAGAGAACCGTACGTTCTCAAAAGCCGAAGCATGGATAGATATCTTGATGGAAATTCGTCATGACCCTGACCCCACTACAGTTCTTATTGGTATGACTCCATACCAGTGCCATCGCGGAGAATCAATAAAGTCATCTCTAACATGGTCCAAGAGATGGGGATGGTCCACCGGGAAAGTAAGGCGGTTTCTTCAAATGTTGAAGGAATGTGGTATGATTGATATAGAAACAGACACCAAGACAACCAGAATAAAAGTCTTGAATTTCGACATATACAACAAGATGGCGGATGATTCCTTCAAATCTATGCCGTACAGAGAGTACCTTAAGACAAACCATTGGAAACAAGTGCGGGAAAAGGCAATCAAGAAGGCTGGGTTTAAGTGCCAATTGTGCAATTCGTTTAGTAAATTTCTTAATGTGCATCACCGTGATTATGACAGGCTGGGAAACGAGCGGGATACTGATGTCATAGCTCTATGTAAAACGTGCCATGAGAAGTTTCATGACATAGAAGGTGATCCACAGCCCTAACCAGTCGCTAAAGCCAATACAGCTGATCGCTACGCTCCGGCTGGTTTTTTCGTTATAAGAAGCAAATTTAATGAACGTAAATCTTAAAACATCAATAGCCGATAAATTTAGAAATACTTCACTAGGCTTTGTAAGAATTAAAAATAATCTTAGTATCAATCATTTTACAGATAATGAAACAGAAAAATTATTGAGAAAAATTATTTTATCTACTCCCCTGTCGGATATAGCAACAAAAGGGAAAAATCATTATTTCAAATGTTTAGAATATAATGCTATATTAACTGTAAATTCTTACACTTTCACGATTATTACGGTGAAAATAATTAAAAAAATGAATCCGTTTTCTGAAGAATAAAACACAACTTATAACAAAGGCAAAACATCGGATCGCGGCCCGTGGGGCTGCCCCGGTTCAGCTTTTCGTTATCCAAGAATGACTTGACAGATATGCATAGATGATACATACTCAGGCATACTAATTGTGTGAGGTTAAGCTATGAGAACAACTTTGAATATCGAAGATAATCTGATGGACAAAGCATCCAAAATGACTGGAATAAAAGAGAAAACCGCACTCGTCAAGCTTGGGCTTGAGGCGCTTATTGCCAGGGAAAGTGGTAAGAGGCTTGCATTGCTCGGGGGGACTCAAAAGCATTTGGAAGCAATATCAAGAAGAAAAGGGGCAGTATAAGAAATGGTTCTTGTGGATACATCCGTTTGGGTTTCACATTTGAGGGATGGAAATGCCGAACTTGTAAGCCTGCTCAATGATGGAAGGGTACTGTGTCACCCACTGATTGTAGGCGAACTTGCCTGCGGGAATCTTAAAGACAGAGCAGTAATTCTTTCGTTTCTGCAATTGCTGCCGATGAGTATCGAAGCCGAACATGATGAAGTATTGTCATTCATAGAGGATAACCATTTAATGGGAAAAGGGATGGGCTATGTGGATGTCCATCTTATTACATCCGCTGTATTGACGGGTGTAACTATCTGGACACTGGATAAGAAACTGGCGCAAACTGCTGATAGCCTGTATAAAAATTATCTAAAAAACTGATAGCAATGTCAATACAGCCGATCGCTACCGCTCACCACAGATTTCTAAGTTTTAGCTGCTAAATAACAGCCTTCGAGAATAGGGAGTTTACAATGATCATCAGAAATGAAACAAGTTTCGATATTGAAACAATATCGAAAATAACCATTGCCGCCTTCAAGAATCTTGCAATTAGTAATCATACAGAGCAATTCATAATAAATTCATTGCGTAAGGCCAATGCGCTGACTATTTCGCTGGTCGCGGAGATTGATGGACAGGTGGTAGGCCATATTGCTTTTTCGCCGGTAACAATATCCGACGGTGCCATACGCTGGTACGGCCTCGGCCCGGTTTCTGTATTACCGGAGTATCAAAAAAAGGGAATTGGAAAATCTCTTATCGGTGAAGGGTTGACTTTACTGAAAAAGTTGGGCGGCCAAGGCTGCGTTCTTGTGGGTCATCCGGATTACTATAAGCGGTTAGGTTTCCAGAATTTGCCGGAACTGGTTTACGAAGGAGTTCCTCAAGAAGTTTTCTTTGCCTTGCCGTTTACCGAAAAGGTTCCAAAAGGCATAGTTTTGTTTTCTGAAGGGTTCCTGGCAAAGGGCTAACCCGCCGCTATCGGATCAGCTTTTCGTTGGGCCATTTTTTTATTTATATAGGAGAGAGACATGGATAATTGGATATTTATTGCGATACCAATTGCTGCGGCTTTACATATTATTGAAGAATATGTAGAATACATGAAACGTGTACCCATGTTCCTGCCATTTCATCTAAAGAAAAATCGCGATAGTGATAAAACTTCATAAAATGAATCGCCATCACTTAAAACTGCAAAAAATTTATTTCTAACTCATCGACATAAATAAACAATCGACACAAATAAACTTGACCAAAAACGTATTTCAATGATACTTATATAAATATTTTTGGTGATAATCAGATAGTTACTTGTTCCCTGTCAATCCGTTATCTGGAAAAGGAGAAAAACATTAATTTATTAGATTATCTCTGGGGCATCCTTAAGACCATGGAGTTGACAGAGATCGCCCTGATCATCATGATCGAAGTCGTTGTTGTCATGTGCCTTCTCTTTTTTTCTTTGGCGGTTATAAGGCGGCTGTATAATGCACGTAAATATCGACTTCTGGATATTTTACGGAAAAAATACCTTTCCCTGTTGTATAATTACATCAACGCAGAAAATCCCATAACCCGATCTATGGATCCTTTCCAGGCACAACCAGGATCAAAAAAGTGGATCGCTATTGAAGATAATCTTTTCCTTTTTTCTCTCATCAACGATGCCAAATATTACGATGTTGCGTGTCAACTATTTGAACAATTGGGGTATGTGGATTATTATATAAAAGCGCTCAAAGGCCGCAACGTCATTGTCCTTGCCACAGCGATTTTCAAGCTTGGCAGGATGGATTCTCCCCGTTCGGCTAAACCCCTGCTGACCATGCTCGAATTTGATAATCGCGATATCCTGGCGGCAACAGTGCGTGCGCTCAGCAAGATCGGTGACGCTTCCGTCCTCCTGCAATTGATTACCAAACTCCCTGAGTTGCTGAACAAAAGTCTTATTACCAAAAAAACCATCAACTCATCCCTTGTGGCGGGAGGCCCAAGGATGACACCAATTCTTCTGAAATACGGAGAAACCTGTAAAGACCCGAGAATGATTGCTTCATTACTCGAAGTCCTCAGTGCGTTGCCAGTTAATCGTGAGGTTTATGATTTTGCCGTTTCGCACCTCGGCCATCCAGATGCCGAAGTACGGACCAATGCGGTGAAGGTTATTGAACCTTGCGAGAAAGCACTCGGGATATTGCACAAAGATGTTTTACTCCCACTGCTCAAGGATCCGATCTGGTTTATCAGGCTTTGGGCTGTAAGAACACTCGGCAGTCAGCAGCGAAAAGAAAATGCGCAGGCCATAGCGTCCCTCGTGCTGGATGATAAATGGCAGGTGCGCAATGCGGCGGTGATGGCCTTGACGCTCTTGGGTGAAGGGGCGATCGATACTTTCTTGACGCTGCTGAAATCAAATGACCAATATGCCAGGGAAAGCGTCTGCGAAGAGATACAGAAAACCTACTTTGTTGACCTGCTTCTGGAATTACTGGCAAAGGGCCGCGAAGATAATGCCGCCGAGAAGGCACTTAAAATACTGACAATTATGGCAAATTACGGCTTTTTGTCGCCGCTGAAAGAGTTTGTTGCGACAAGCAAAGATCCGATACGCACAGATGAGATTAATCTAATAATTGCCGGAGCAACTGCATTATGAAATCTTTCCTTATTCCTGCCATCATTGGTTTTAATTATTTTGTCATATTCTTTTACGGTTTTGTCAATATCCTCTACACCGCTCTTATGGCCATCGCTTTCGTTTTTATTTTCTCACACATCCGCAAGGTCAAATATTCGCCTTACCGCGAACAGCAGTTTTCCCCTGAAGTGCCTAGTGTTTCCGTTCTCATTCCGGCTTACAATGAAGGGGCAATCCTGTTTAGAACGATTCAGTCGATTTTGAACCTGACCTATCCATATCGTGAAGCTATCGTGATAAATGACGGCTCTACGGACGACACGCTGGATCTTCTGATTCACAAGTATAAGCTCAAACGCATCGATCTGATCTATCGGAACATTATTCAGACAATGCCAATCCGCGGCTTTTACTACAACAAGGATTTCCCCGATCTTCTGGTTATCGACAAGGAGAAGGGGGGCAAGTCCGATGCCTTGAATTGCGGCACAAACGCCAGCAAGAGCCCCTACATCTGTTCCGTCGATGCCGATACGCTTATGGAGCCAGATGCATTGATCAGACTCATGTCCTACGTTATGGAAAGCACCGTCCCTGTCGTTGCTTGCGGTGGCATGGTCCGGGTCATCAACGGGACCACCATCGAAGATGACCGAATAAAAGAAATCGGATTGCCGGAAAAATGGCTGCCCTCTTTTCAAATCGTCGAGTATCTGCGCAGTTTTCTCTTTGGCCGAGTAGGACTGGACAGGATGCGCGGAACAATGATCCTTTCTGGCGCCTTTTCAACATTTGAAAAACAGGCAGTGATTGATGTTGACGGTTTTGACAAAGAAAATGTTTGCGAAGACATGGAGATTATTGTCCGGATTCACAAGCAGAAGATTTTGGACAAAAAGCCATATGCCATCAAGTTTATTATGGATCCCATCTGCTGGACGGAAGTTCCCGAAACTCTGAAGCAACTGGGAAAACAGCGCCGCCGCTGGCATCTGGGGCTAATCCAGACCATGATGAAGCATAAAAGCATGATTTTAAATCCCCGCTACGGCAGGGTGGGCATGCTTGCCATGCCGTTTTTCTTTTTCGCGGAAATGCTCAGCCCCGTGGTGGAAATCCTGGGCTATGTGGCGATGATCGGGGCCTTCATCTTCGGCATTATCAACTTACAGTTTTTCTTACTTTTCCTCTTTCTGGCCATTTTCTACGGTGTGTTCCTCTCCGTGGCCAGCGTGTTTCTCGAGGAAATGACCTATCAACGCTATCCGGAATGGGAAAACTTTTTTATCCTACTCCTTTTCGGCGTTCTGGAAAATTTCGGGTATCGCCAAATCAATTCATTCTGGCGATTCCTGTCATTCTTTCAATATTTGTTTGGTAAACAGCTATGGGAATACAGCCGGCAACGCGGATCGAAAGGGAAACCAGCCCATGCCACATGAAGCGTTAGGGAAAATAGCCCTCAAACGAGGTGATTTTCAGGAAGCGATCAATATTTCTCGTCGCGCCCTCGACGAGAAAAAAAACACGGAAAAATGGATAGGGCTCGCTTTGGCTTATGAAGGGCTTGGGGATTACCTGACTGCCCGCTGGGCATGCTATAAGGGCCTCGCACTGGATCCGCAAAACACCGAAGCCCAGCTCTTTGCAAAAGGCATTGAAAAAAAACTATCCGTTGCCAGGCGATCGTATCCCCCGCGACATCAGGTCCGCTTCAGAGTTCTCCAGGATATCTTTGAGCGTCGTGTTCTTAATGTCTGGAAACCGATATTTGTTAAGGGGATCAACCTAGGCCTTGCCGTCCCCGGTTATTTTCCGGGAGAATACCCCATCGGCAAACATACCTACCGCCTCTGGTTTGAGCAGATGGTAGCTGCCGGATTCAACACGGTAAGGGTCTATACCATTCAATCACCCTCTTTTTATGAGGCGCTTTACGAATATAACGAGAAAAAAGATGCCCTTTCCCTTTTGCAGGGCATCTGGATTGAGCCCCCGGCAGACAGTAATTTTTCCCATGAATCGTATCTTCGCTATATGCAACGGCAAATCATCGAGGCCATTGATATTAGCTTCGGCAACGCGCTGCTTTCGGAAAGACCGGGTTATCCAAACGGGTCCTATAAATGTGATGTTTCACAACATGTTATGGGATTTATTTTAGGTCGCGAATGGGAAGGTTGCCCTGTCGGAGAGTACAACCGACTGATGGGTTCCAAAGCCCTGCAATATGATGGTCAATTTCTCTCTATCGCCCAGGGAACTCCTTTTGAGGTATGGA
>JBAXON010000004.1:0-32261 GCA_037133255.1 Deltaproteobacteria bacterium | reverse complement strand
CGGATCGGGTAAAAGAAGCCAAAGCTCTCGGCGCCGGCGCCTATATCAAAAAACCCTACATTAAAGAAAAGCTGGGGATGGCGGTAAAGAAGGAATTGGCAAGAAAATAGGCAAAGGCAGATTCACCATTACAAACGGGATTCATTGTTAATTAATATTTCAATTTTTATTGACTTGTAGATAAATGGTTTAAAGTCAAACATTGCTTACGGCAATTACTCCTCCTCAACCACTTTACCGCGCAACCCTTTTTTCTCTGCCTGTTGATGTTTATCGGTGAGTATTTTCTCTTTTGCCCTTTTGCTACGTTTTCTTTTTTGCCGGCGGATTTTTTCCAGCGTTTCTTTCTCTTTCGCAATAAAACCTTTTTGCAGCCGTTCAATTTTATCGAGCAATAATTTTCGGGCTAAATATCGGTTTAATGACTGGGATCGTTCCCTTTGGCATTTGCACGAAAGGCCGGTAGGTATGTGGACAAGATAAACGCACGAAGAACTTTTATTGACTTTTTGTCCCCCGGGACCGGAGGAGCGGACGAAAGATTCCTCAAAATCGTTATCAGAGACGCCTAGTTCCTGCATTCTGGCAGCAATAGCGTTTTCTTTTTCTGAAGATATCGGCATGTTTTTTTCTGATTTTAAGGGATTGAATAGATCTCGTCGTCAATCAGGTGGATCCAGTTTTCCGTGAGCACTTCCCTGGCTTCTTCCAACTTATCGACACCCAGAATAACAATAGTTTCTTTACCGATACGATTAATTGTCGTGTAGAGATAATGAATGTTAATCTCCGCTTTGGCCAGCGGTTTTAAGATGGCGTTGATACCGCCCGCATGGAGAGGGACTTTGGCTGCAAGCACCGTTGTAACCTCAAAGTTGAAATTGAAACTCAGCAGAAGCGCTGCGGCGCGGTCGGGATCATTGACCACAAGACGAACCCTGCTGTCATGTTCAATGCTGGCGGCCGAAACTGCTTTGGTGCTGATATCTTCAGCATCCAGAATATGGGTAAGTCTGGCAAAAGAACCGGGCACATTGCCTAACAAAACTGAAATTTGTTTTACAGACATAAAAAATTATCCTTTTATATAATCGAATCCGACCGCAAAAGCTTTGCGGTTAACTTCCGCCAGTGATTTTTTTTTGCTGCCCATAATCGATTCCAGACTCTTTAAATAAATATCAGGAGAAACAACGTCTGATTTTTTTATGAACGCTCCCATCATGATAATATTAGCAACCCGGCTGTTCCCCAGTTCCTGCGCCATATCCGCGCAGGGAACGCAAAAGACTTTAACATCCTGGCGGTTAGGACGATCTTTAATAATGGATGAATTTAAAAAAATTGTCCCTCCCGAAGTGACTTTATTTTGAAAAGAAAAAAGTGAAGGGGCGTTCATCACAATAAGATAATTCGGTTCCGATGCAACAGGAGAAGCAATTTCCTCATCACCTAATGCTACTGTACAATTGGCTGTGCCGCCTCTCATTTCCGCGCCATAGGCGGGAAGATAAGTGACATGATAGCCCTTGTTCATCGCGCTATTGGCCAGGCTGATACCCATCATTAAAACGCCCTGGCCGCCAAAACCGGAAAAAATTGTTTTGACAATCATTATGTCGCCTCCGCAGTTTTCTTTGCCGTGGCGATGGTATCTTTAAAGACGCCAAGAGGAAATTCTTTGATCATAACTTCATCCATCCATTTACAGGAATCAATAGTTGTCATTTTCCAGTTGGTCGGGCACAAAGAGAGAATCTCAACCATGGAAAATCCCAATCCGTCAACCTGGCACCGGAAGGCTTTCTTGATGGCTTTCTTTGTTTTATTTACACCTGCCGGAGAATTAACAATACATCTTTCAATGTAGGTTGAGCCTTTTAACTGGGAGAAAATTTCACTTACATTAACCGGGTATCCGTCCAGGGTTTCATGACGTCCCGCCGGACTTGTCGTTGTTCTTTGTTTCAATATTGTTGTCGGGGCCATCTGCCCGCCGGTCATTCCATAGCAAGCGTTATTGATAAATATAACAGTAATATTCTCACCGCGATTGGCGGCATGAATGCTCTCGGCAATGCCGATTGCGGCCAGATCGCCATCTCCCTGATAAGAAAAAACAACGCGGTCGGGAAGGCTGCGTTTTATAGCCGTTGCCATTGCCGGGCCGCGCCCGTGAGGCGCTTCAATCATATCCACATCAAAGTAATTATACGCAAGAACCGCGCAACCTGCCGGCGGAACACCAATGGTAATGCCTCTTATATCCATCTCGTCAATAACTTCCGCGACAAGCCGATGAACAATACTATGCCCGCAACCGGGACAATAATGGAAAATATTTTCTTTCAGACTTTTCGGCCGTTTAAAAACTGTTTTTGCCATATATTTATTACCTTAAATTACTTCTCAAATTACTAATCATTCTTATCGCATAGTCTGGCGATTACATTGGCAAGCTCAGCAGGTGTCGGCACTGCCCCGCCCGGACGGCCATGAAATTCTATATTGGCATAGCCCTGCAGCGCAAGCCTCACATCATCCAGCATTTGACCGGTACTCATTTCAAAAACGAGAAAATTCTTAATTTTTGCCGATAAGGCGCGTAGTTTTAATTCCGGAAAGGGCCAGAGTGTGATCGGACGGAAAAGACCTACTTTCATTCCCTGATCACGTAGGCGTTTGATCGCGCCTTTAGCAATTCTGGCGGCCGTTCCATAAGCCACGATGACCATTTGCGCATCTTCGATGTTATGCTCTTCATGCAGTGTTTCGTTTTTAGTGATTACATCATACTTGCGCGCCAGCTTCCAGTTATGTTCTTCACTGTCGATAGGATCAAGATAAAGGCCGCGGATGAATTTGCTTTTACCCGTGCCCGCGCCCCGCAGCATGAATTTTTCGCTGTACTGACGCGGCTTTGGTTTCTTGAAGATAACCGGCTCCATCATCTGTCCCATCATACCGTCGGCAAGAATCATTACCGGTGTGCGGTATTTATCGGCCAGATCAAAGGCATCCATGGTCAAATCAGCCAGCTCCTGACAGGTTCCCGGAGCGTAGACAATAGTGCGGTAGTCTCCATGCCCTCCGCCGCGGGTTGCCTGAAAATAATCTCCCTGTGAAGGAAGAATATTGCCCAAGCCCGGACCGCCGCGCATGATGTTCACAATAATGCCGGGAAGCTCACAGGCGGCCATGGAAGAAATCCCCTCCTGCTTCAAAGAAATACCGGGGCTGGATGAGGAAGTCATTACTCTTACTCCGGTAGCGCTGGCGCCGGCAATCATATTGATTGCGGCTATTTCACTTTCCGACTGTATAAAAACGCCGCCATCGGCTTTGCGCATGTGTTCGGCCATATACTCAGTAAGTTCATTTTGTGGTGTAATCGGATAACCGGCGTAAAAAAGGCAGCCTGCTCGAATAGAGGCCTCGCCGATAATATTATTTCCGGACATCAGTACTTTATTCACGGAACACCTCAATTGCTATCTCCGGGCACATCGTCGCGCAAATAGCGCATCCGTTGCATTCCTTTTCTTCGGTTGTGCAGACGGGGCGATAGCCCTGAATGTTATACTCCTTTGCGGGAATGATGTGACCATTGGGGCAAAAATAAATACAGAGGTGACATTCCTTGCAAAGTTCTTTGTTTATCTTGATATGACCTTTCACATTACATCCCCAAAACAGTTTATACCAAGTTGCTTTCAAGAAATAAACTATGAATTTTTGAAAGCTTACTTGGTATTATGCCTTTGATTCAAACATCTTTAGCGCATGCTATCTTGCTTATTAGGGAAAAAAAGTCAAGGCAAAAAAGGCTGAAGGTGTTTAGGCCAAAGGCTGAATGTTAAAAACTTGCAGGTGAGGAGAGGAGTAAATTATTTCCTTCAGCCTTCTACCTTCAGTCTTCAGCCTTTTTTAAATCTTTGAAATTTGAAATCCTTCCAATTTTATCGCGACTGATCTTTGTAACAAATCAATGGAAATAACGAAAAGTTCTTTTTCAAAATCGCTGCTGATCACCGTTCCCTCTATCCCGGCAAATGGTCCATCAACTATACGCGCAGGTTCCCCCGCCTTGGGGAAATTAAATGTAAAGACCTCAACTTTTTTACCCAGAAATCGTTGAATAGCCAGTATCTTATCGTCGGGTACCGGTATCGGTTCGGTATTGTCTTTTTTGCCCAGAATCTTGACAGTGCCAGGAGTTTTGAGAATCATTAGCTTGATTTCATTGTCCAATACATTAGCATCAACAAAAAGATACCCCGGAAAAAGCGGCACTAAAATTTTTTTCTTCCGGTCTTTTCGCTTGCTCCACACCTCTATCTCAGGTAAAAAGGTAGCAATGTTCTTTTGGACAAGACCGGAATTTGCCTTGTATTCATGACGGCTTTTTGTATGCACGACATACCATGCCATAAGTAAAATACCCACGAATTCCTGGATTTGGGAAAAAAGTTGAGAACCATCTATAATAAGTGAAGAAATTTTGCAATGGAGAAATGATGAAGACTTTTCGTCTGGCCGGAATTAAACTGACTTTAGATGAAAGTGAAGAATTATTGGCGGCGAAAGTGGCCGATGCCTTAGCCATATTCCCTGAAAATATTATTTCAGTTGAAGTAATTCGAAAAGCAATAGACGCCAGGCGTAATAAGCCTCCCCATTTTGTTTATGTTGTTGAGGTTCGAGTTTCCGCAAGTGGTAATTTGCCTGCGAAATTTAAAGATGGCATTACATTGCAGGAAGTAAAAGATGAACCGCAAGTTCCGCTGCTTGCACCTGTGCGTTTGCCTAAACTCCCTGTTGTCGTAATAGGCAGTGGCCCGGCAGGTCTTTTTGCCGCAAATATTTTGGCTCAAAGAAAAATTCCCGTAATTCTATTGGAAAGAGGCGCACCGGTTGAAATACGTGTCAAACATGTACAGGTATTTTGGGAGGAGGGTGTTCTCAATCCGCAAAGCAATGTTCTGTTCGGCGAAGGTGGCGCCGGAACATTTTCCGATGGAAAGCTGACGAGCAGGACAAAAAATCCTTATTCTTCCTGGGTCAAGCAAGTTCTTGTGGAGATGGGCGCGCCTCAAACAATTATTGCTGAAGCCAAACCTCACATTGGCACTGATCGGCTTCGCAATGTTATTGTCAGCTTAAGAAAAAAACTAATCGAAATGGGTTGCGAAATCAGATTTTCAGCGCAGGTGACTGATTTTGTGATCTCGCACGGTGCTATCAGCGCGCTGGTTATTAATGAAAAAGAAGAGATTAAAACTAATCAGGTGATCTTAGCCATCGGCCAGAGCGCCGATGATACGTACTTGCGGCTATTTGAACAAGGCATAAAAATGGAGGCCAAACCATTCGCCATTGGTTTGCGAGTGGAGCATCCTCAGGAGCTGATCAATTCTATCCAGTATGGTAAGTGGCGCAATCATCCTCAACTTTCGCCTGCGGAATATTTCGTTACGGCAGCGCTACCCGTTTTAAATCGCTCAGTTTATACTTTTTGCATGTGTCCGGGGGGTGAAGTGATTGGCTGCGGCAACTTTCCCGGTATCGTGGTCACTAACGGCATGAGTAACTCAAAGCGCGATGGCGAATTTGCTAGCAGTGCCGTAGTGGTTAATGTGCGGGAAGATGATTTTGTTGAGAATGGCCAGCCTCTCAGCGGACTTAATTTCCGCAGGCATTGGGAACATCAGGCGTTTCTTTTGGGAGGAAGCAATTATTCCGCTCCCGCTCAAAAGTTGATTGATTTTCTGAAAAGCAGGCAATCTGGCGGTATCGGGCAAACAAGTTTTCGCCCTGAGGTAAAACCTGCATCTTTGGCGGAAGCTTTGCCGGAATTTGTTATCAATGCTTTAAGGCTGGGGATTGCTCAGTTTGATCAAAAAATGCCCGGTTTTATTACTGAAGATGCCCATTTGGTCGGAGTGGAAACAAGAACTTCATCACCTGTGCGCGTTTGCCGCAGAGCTGATGGTCAAAGCGAAAGCATTGAAGGAATTTATCCCTGCGGAGAAGGGGCAGGATATGCCGGCGGGATTATCAGCTCGGCACTCGATGGAATAAAAGCCGCGCAGAATTTAATTGCCAATTTAGATTAATGAACTCGTAAAAAGTCCCTAGGCTGTCATTCCCGCCTTCGCGGGAATGACGAAAACGGTCAAAATTGATTTTTTGCGAGAGTGTCAGATTAATCGGCTATCAAGAATAAAGTCATCACCACTTCTGGTGATCCTACGGATGGACAGTTTTTTAGCCAAATCCAGATTGTTAATTTTTAAATCACCTACCGCCTCTATTCCTTTACCTAAAATTTTTGGCGCAATAACAGTTACCAGACGATTGGCCAGGTTGCTGAACAAAGTTGAAGTGATAACTTGAGCGCCACCTTCAATCAAAATAGATGAAATATTTCTTTTAGCCAGAATTTTTAAAAGCTTTTTCAGGTCAACATTCCCCTGCTTGTCGGCAGCTATCGTGATTACTTCCGCGCCAAGATTGGTAAGCTTTTGAAATTGCGGGTCGTTTGCTTTTTTGATTGTGGCGATAATTGTTTGAGTTTGAGATAAGTTTTGCAATACTTTGGACTTTGCCGGAATCTTTAACGCGGTATCAACGATAACGCGCAAAGGATTGCGTCCGCGAGCAAGGCGCACGGTGAGTTCGGGGTTATCCTTGATTACAGTTCCCACACCAACTAATATGGCATCATGTGTTGCTCGGAGTTTATGAGTGAACTTCAAGGATGCCGCTGAACTGATCCACTGCGATTGACCGGTCGCCGTGGCGATGCGGCCATCCAATGTCTGGGCGTATTTAATTGTAACAAAAGGCAGCTTCGTTTCCATAAAACGGAAAAACACTTCATTTAGTTCGCGGCACTCGGGTTCTAAAACTCCGGTTTTAACTTCTATCCCATAGCTTTGCAGATGCTCCATACCCCGGCAGGAGACAAGTGGATTAGGATCAATTGTGCCGATAACAACACGGGCGATTTTATGTTTTCTGATGCTGTCTATGCAGGGAGGTGTTTTTCCGTCATGGCAACATGGCTCTAAAGTAACATAGAGGGTAGAGCCTGCAACATCTTCAGAGGCATTTTTTAGCGCATTGATTTCGGCATGATTTCCTCCATAAAGCTGATGGTATCCCCGGCCGATAGTCCGGTCTTCTTTAACAATGACGGCGCCTACCAGAGGATTAGGGCTGACATAGCCTAAGCCTTTTTGGGCAAGCTTCAAGGCTACTTTCATGTAATATTCATCTTTCATGGGATAATAATTACATCATTGTCCGAGCAGATGCAAAGAAATTTATTGTCGAGAAGTCGGGCGATGTGATATGGAAAACTAAATATCAATTTTTAAGAATTGATTATGAAAGGTATATTTCTTGCCGGCGGTAATATGGTGGCAAAAACAGGAGCGAATAAAATATGATTGATGGCGTAATAGTAAAAAAACTGAAAGTAATTCCCGATGAGCGCGGCCGATTGATGGAAATCATGCGTGCCGATGATAGCTTTTTTCAAAAGTTCGGCCAAGTTTATATGACCACGGCTTATCCGGGAGTTGTCAAGGGTTGGCACTATCACAAAAAGCAGGCTGATAATATGGCTGTAGTCAAAGGCATGATGAAAATAGTCCTTTACGATGGTCGAAAAGATTCAGCAACTTTCGGCGAAATTAATGAAATATTCGCCGGTTGCCATAATCCTGTTGTGGTGCACATTCCGGTTTTTGTCTATCATGGTTTCAAATGTATTTCCGGAGAAGAAGCCGTAGTAATCAATACACCAACTGAAGCTTATAATTATAAAGAACCGGATGAGTATCGGTTGCCCGCGCACGGCAGTGAAATAAAGTATGATTGGGGCAGGAAAGACGGCTAGATTTCAAATTGGTACTGCAATTATGGGAGTTATAATACTTCTTGACTTTGGCATTATAAGAGTTCATAATTTTTGCAACTTGAAAAAGGCAAACCGTCTGAAAAGACGGGACGCAAAGTTACTGGCCTAAGTCTTAGAAGTTTGGATAAGGTGGCAGAACCGCCGGGGAGCTTGAGCGCCTTCCAGTAATTCTGCTATAATACCAAATGTAACAAATTTAAGAAGATAGATTGGAGATAATGCGATGTTTCTAAACTCTTTCGCCTTCATTTTCGGTGCTGTTGTTGGTAGCTTTTTGAATGTTTGCATCTTTCGAATACCTGCTAAAGCCTCAATAATTAAGCCCCTCTCACAATGTCCTCACTGCCATCACCCTGTTCGTTTTTACGATAATATTCCATTAATCAGCTACATTGTGTTGAGAGGTAAATGCCGCGACTGTGGAGGAAAAATATCCTGGCGTTATCCAGTGGTGGAATTAATTACCGCGATACTCTCACTGTTGCTGTTTTTACGGTTTGGTCTTACGTTCAACTTCTTGATATTTTTCGTTTTTACAGCTGTTTTAATTGTTATTACATTTATTGATCTCGACCATCAAATTATTCCGGATGTTTTGACATTACCGGGAATACCAATATTTTTCTTAGCGGCAATTTTTTTGGTGAAGAATCCTTGGAAAGTCCCCTGGATGGAGGCGTTGATCGGGCTTTTAATTGGCGGCGGGATGCTTTTTACCATTGCTTATATTTATCAACTTATCACCAAGCGCGAAGGGATGGGCGGAGGCGATATAAAATTACTGGCCATGATCGGCGGATTTCTGGGTTGGAAATCGCTCATATTTATTTTATTGGTCAGTTCTTTTTCCGGCGCGATTGTCGGCATTGCCGCTATGGTTATTCAAAAAAAGGATATGAAATACGCGATTCCCTTTGGACCGTTCTTATCGGCAGCGGCAATAGCTTATCTGTTCTGGGGTGATGCCTTCATGCGCGTACTTATTTTGGGGTATTAGTGAAGTAATTTATGGATTTTTTTCAACTTGGAATTGGGGCAAGTAGTGAAGATAAATAACGCAAAAGGTTTTACTTTAGCAGAATTGATGATTGTCATTGCTCTTATCGCAATTATGTCATCGATAGCATCTTTTTCCTGGATGCGTTATGTAAATAATACAAATCTGCAAACAGCGGCCCGCGATGTGGTCTCTGATTTTCAGAGCTGCAAAGGAAAAGCAATTTCGGAGGGCAGGAATTATTTCATGGCCTTTGTCCCCGGAACTAACGGCTGGTATTGGATTTATTCGCCGCCAACAGCCACGAATTCCCTTGTATTAACGCAAAAGTCATTCAGCCAGTATGGTAGCGGCATAAGGATACAGACTGCCAGCTTTGCTCTAAGTCCATGGTCAACATGGATACAGTTTTTCCCTCGTGGCACCAGTTCCAACGGGACGGTCATAATGACTAACTCCAGAGCATCAATTGCCACCATTACAACCAATGTTACGGGTAAAGCTTATGTTACATTTTCTATGCAATAAAAAAGGTATGGGTCTCATTGAGGTGCTCATTGCCATATTTATAACCGTTGTGGGCGTGCTGGCTATCTTCTCACTAGTTTCTCCGGCGTGGAGGACGGCGGTCCGCTCCGACTATCTAGGAAGGGCGTCGGGAGTATTGTATGAAGAGTTGATTAGACAGGAAGCGAGGATCATGAATCCATGCTGCAGTGTTACGACAGGCACTCTAGCCACGACCGTGGTTTATTCCAGTGGTCAGGCAACTGCTCAGTTAGGCGATGCGGAGTTTAATGTTACCACCACGATTACGAGTCTGGCAACGAGTGTCTGGTTAGTCACCGTGCAAGTAGGCTGGATCGGCAATATGGCAATTTCGGAGAGTCTGGTTGTCACCCGGCAGGAGGGTTTTGTTTTCCCTTCAGGGTGTACCGTAGGGGGGAGTACTTGCCAATGAGAGACGCGAAAGGATTCACGCTTGTGGAATTGCTGATTGCCGTGGGCGTAGCGATGGGACTTCTTGTCGCCGTCTATATGGCGGTCAATTCCACGCAACACCATTCCACCGCCATTGAGCGGAAAGTGACGGCTCAGCAGGACCTGAAACCTGTCCTGGACATCATGGCCATGGAGATCGGTATGGTATCATATAACCCCACAGCTGCCACTAATCTCTGGGTGAATCCCACCGGCTCCTGCTTAGGTACTGCATCGAATCAAATCTATCGCGGTATTCAGGAAGCAACAGCCAATTCCATTGTTGTGGAAATGGATATCGGCCCGGGTGGCGATGGCGATGGCATGTTGGGAGATTCGAATGAAGTTATCCGTTACAACTACGATACTACCAATCAGTACATTACCCGAGAGACGAATTGCGGCGGCGGCCAACCATTTCTGGGAGATACAGCTGCCAGCGGCAGACCGCGGACTGTACGGGTAATCAACAACACCCTGGGCATCCCTGTCTTTCGGTATTATAACGGCACAGGAACGGAGATTGCCAGCACCGGTCTTCCAGCGGGGATTCCCAATATCCGGAGGATTGATATTACTCTGGCGGTAGAAACAGAAGATGTCAATGCCAATACAGGTCAACGCATAAGTCTTACCTATTCCACAAGCGTCATTCCGAGGAACCATGCGATACAGTAAAAGAATACTATCATCAGAGAAGGGCTTTATCCTTATTTTGGCAATTATGGCCTGCGTGATCCTTTTTGCGCTCGCCATGCTGGTCATAAATTTATCAACCAGCGATCTGCGAGTCAGCTCTAAAAACGTGGGTGAAAAGAAGGCTCTGACCGCCGCGGAGACAGGGATTCACCGGATGATACAGAACTTCGATCCCCAGAATCTGGCGTCAACGGCCGCAACCAGCGTGCAGGTTGATGCCTCAAATGATCCTGCTTCCGTCTATACCATTGGCACACCCGCCACACCGGCAAACGGGCCGGTTTTTCTGCCCATGATCGGATACGCCATCGGCGGTGGTCAGACCTGGGGGCAGAGGTGTTTTGTGGTTGACGTGGAAGGGCGCAACACTGCCTACGTCACCCAGGTGACTATCCGGACCGGCGTTGGCTATGGTCCCGTAGAAATATCTACGATTTATAAATAGGGAGGAACCTATGAAAAAGACGATCAAAACAACCTGCCTGATCCTGTTTGTCCTTTTAGCCGTAAGCCTCTTTGCGGGAAATGTTTCGGCCACGGCTCCTGTAGCGGGAGAAGAGGCGCTTTTCACCAATTCCACATCGCCCGATGCCCTGCTCCTGCTTGATCTGTCGGGGAGCATGGCCTGGAATCCGGCGGGGGGTAATAACACTTACGGTAATACCTCTTGCTCCGGAACAACCTTCTACGAACATTCAACGACAGGCTACACCACGAACTGCAGCCGCCTGGCCATAGCTAAACGGTCCATCTTTAAAATCCTCGACGATACAGGAAACGGCACCATCGACAGTCAGGATGAAGGCAGCTTAGGCGTCCGCATGGGCTATATGCGCTATTACAATTGTTCGGCTAGTAGTGAGGAACAGACGGGGACTTACAGTTACACCAGCGGTTGCAACCAGATCCCGGGCAGCTCTAGTTCGAGAAGGTACATCGGTTCCAAATACAGCCAGATCTACTGCGGCAGCAACACAAGCTGCATTATTTCCGATACCGGTTCATATTCGGTCGGTGGGGCAAGCGCCAGCGGCGGCACCACCATATCGACAGCTTTACATGAGGCCTATACTTATCTGTTTGCCCATCAGACGGCCGATAGCGCCGCGGATTGCCGGAAGAAATTCGTGATCCTGATCACCGACGGTTCGGACACTTATGCCTGCGGCGGTAACGGGGACGAATGTCAGCAACATCAATATAAGCGACGCAGGGAAGTAGTTGCCAGGACCCAAGCACTGGCAGTTGCAGGCTATAAGGTATTTGTAATAGGTTTTGGTTCTGCCATGCCCGACTATCTGCAAAAAACGCTCAACTGGATGGCCTATTACGGCGGGACGGACAACCCTAACCAGACCAATTCCGGGAGCGTAACTGGTTTTATTCCGGAGGCAACAGGCACGTGCTCAGCAGACAGCGCTGCTATGCCGGCTACCTGTTATGATGGTAGCTCGTCACCACCATCACCCGCAAATTTTAAAGCTAGCACCAATGACCCTGGCTATGCGGATTTGTCAGGCTATGCTTTTCTCGCCACCAACGCAGATGAAGTGGCCACGGCTCTGCAGACAGCCATTAACATAATTCGTCAGGCAAATTATTCCTTCTCCCAGTCCTCAATCCAGTCCGCACGGACGGAGGACGAAAATTTCGTTTATGAGGGATCATTCGAGCCGATTGAAGGTGATCCCTTTTGGAAAGGTCACCTGAAAAAATACCAGATCAACACCGATGGCACTGTTGGTTCTCTGCTTCTGGATGCGGGAACTGTTTTGCAGTCAACGGCCGCTGCCGACCGGACGATCAAAACCTACAAAAGCAGCGCCCTTACATCCTTTACCACTGACAATATCACCCCGGCAGATGTGGGGATTACAACAGGAACGGACACAGAAAAGAACAATCAGCGTAATGCTGTTGTGGGTTATTTTCGCGGAGAAACAACCTACAACCTGGATGACTGGAAGCTGGGCGATGTTTTCCGTTCGACACCCATTACCGTTGGGACTCCCTCTTCCTTCTTTGACGATGGGCGCGACAGCAATAATCGGTTTGCCGCTCACCGATCGGGCCATGTGCGCACTTCCGCACTCGGCAACCGCCTCATAGTTGCCGGTGCAAATGCCGGCCAGTTTCATGCCTTCAAGACCAGCGATCTTACCGAGGCTTGGAGTTTTGTTCCTCCCAATCTGCTGACAAAATTGAAGAACATCTCCCATGCCACCCATAATGCCACTGCGCCCTTGACCTCCCTGACCCATAATTACTATGTAGATGGCCCTGTCACCGTGGCCGATGTCTGGCTAGGCGATGGTGATGGTACCAGCAAATCCGCCGATTGGAAAACACTGCTTGTTTTTGCCGAGGGCAGGGGTGCTGTCAATTACGCCTGGAGTTCTTCATCTTCCTGCGATTCCGGCATCAACAGCCTCTATACGACGACTTACAAGTATTACTGCGGCTATCACGCCTTAAATCTGAATGATCCTCTAAATCCGGCCTATATGTGGCATATTGATTTCGCTGATGATACGGACCGGGCAGCCAAGGCACCATATCTTGGCGATCCCTGGAGTAAGATGATGACCGGTCGTGTTCGGATCAAGGTGAGCAGCGTGTGGAAGGAAAAGTGGGTGGGGTTTATCGGTGCCGGCTATAATGGAGCCGATTGTTCCGGTGGAGGAACCTGTGACACGCGCGGAAAGGGGATTTTCGTCATTGACCTTTCCAACGGGCAGGTGCTTTGGAGTTATACGAAGGCGGACAACAGTAACATGAAGTACAGCATGGCGGCATCTCCCGCCATTGTGGATACGGACAATGATGGCTTTATCGATACAGCATACGTTGGTGATCTTGGCGGCAACATGTGGCGCTTCAAATTCTGCCGTTCCACCGATACCACTTGCGGTACGACCAACTGGAGCGGCGGCTTATTTTATGCCTCCTCCTCCGGTAATATCCGTCCTATCTACACCATGGCGGGCGTGGCTAAAGACAACAGCAGCAACCTCTGGGTGTACTGGGGAACGGGTGATAAGACAGACCCTACAGCGTCCAATGCTCAGGAACGATTCTTTGGCGTCAAGGACAACCTAACCTCCAGTTACGGTTTTAATGACCTGGATAATATTACCTCGACTTCGCAGGTATTTAACCCGGCTTCAACTACCGATGTCGGCTACGCCCTGAATCTTGCCGGCAGCGGGCAGAAAATCCTGGCTGATCCGACGATTTTCGGCGGCGTGGTTTATTTTACAAGCTATAATCCACCCTCGGGCAGTGATCCCTGCGAACAGGGGGGGATTGCCAGCCTTCACGCGCTAATCGCTACAACCGGTGCCGGAGCCCTGACAGACGGCGCACGCAGTATGGAGATTGGCAGTGGCATTCCCACATCGCCAATCATTTCTCTGCCGCCGGGGAGCAGCGGGTCTCCTGACCTTTACGTGACAACGAGTGGAGGAGGAGGTACCGCGGCAAGTACGCAGAGAATAGATATGACCCCCGCCGGTGTGGCCAACCGGACGAACATGCTCTATTGGAAGGATTTACGCATACAGTAATGGAGTATTATGATCGCTAGAGCAACAAATAATTCTTTTCGGCAGAGTGTGGATAGAATTTCAAAAATGTCTTTCGCGGTAGGTGTGTACCGTCCACCCAGCGAAGGAGGAAGCGCATCGCTGCTTTTGAGAATAACGGAAAATTGTCCGTGGAACAAATGTACGTTTTGCGAGATGTACAAAAGCCATCCTTTCGGATATCGCCAGGTTGCCGACATAAAAGCCGATATTGATACAGTCAAGGTCATTAGTGATGAAATCAAAGCCGTTTCTCAAAAAACAGGGCAGGGCGGCAGGATTAACGCGGATGTGTTCAGGTCTATATTGAGCGGAGATCCGTTCCTGAATGAAAATTATTGTTTTATCACAGTCTTCAACTGGCTTTATTCCGGAGGAAAAACGGCATTTCTCCAGGATGCCGATAGTATGATTATGAGACCTTCCGAGCTCATCGAAGTACTTGAGCATTTGCGGAAAACCTTAAAAACTCTTACTCGTGTAACTACTTACACCCGTTCCAAAACCCTGTCTCAAAGAAAACAGGAAGATTTGAAAGCAATCAGGGTAGCCGGTCTTGATCGCCTTCATGTTGGTCTGGAAACGGGGGATGATGAACTGCTGAAGATTATTCGCAAAGGAGTAACTGCTTCCGAACAGATTGAAGGCGGTAAAAAAGCAATGGCAGCCGGTCTTCAACTTTCTCTGTACTGGATGACCGATCTGGGCGGCAGGGAAAGATGGCGGCAGCACGCCCAAAACACGGCGCGGGTATTAAACGAAATTAATCCAAACTATATCCGGTCGCGGCCTTTTGTGCCGCGCTGCGGGACGCCAATATTTGATGATTATGAACAAGGCAGGCTGCATGTTTCTTCACCCCACGAGCGGCTCGAGGAGTTACGAGTGATGATCGAAGCCCTCGATGTGACTTCTCGAGTGTGCTTTGACCACAGCATGAATTCATGGACGAATGACCGTGGCGGACTTCTTTTCCATCAGGAATATGAAGGCTATAAGTTTCCTGAAGAAAAACAGCTTGTGTTGAATCTTATCCGCGAGGGATTGTCTGTTGATGAATCGCGGCATATAGATGTTAAAGAACTTATTGCCATGGGGTCGTTGTAAAGCGTAAATGAAAAATATCGCTTGAGAGGCAAAGCAACACCTTGTCAGATGTATTGACAATTAATTGAGGAGGCCAAAAATGTTTAACGTGTATTTTTATCTTGTGCTTATCGTTGCGCTGATGGACTGGTACGCGGTCTGGAGCGCCAATTACAGGCTCCGCTATTTGACTAAACCGCTTACCCTGCTTGCATTGATATTATGGTTCACAGTTTCCGGTGGATGGCATGGTCCTACGGCAATATTCGGTGCGGGACTGATTCTATCGCTTGCCGGGGATATTTTTCTGCTTAAGGATCTTGTAAAGGCGAGGCCTGTTTTCTTTCAACTCGGGCTTGTGTCGTTCCTGATTGCTCAGATACTCTACATTGTCGGGTTTAACAGCACGATTCCATGCTTTGGCTTTGGTTCTATAGTATTACTGTGCATTACGATGATACTTGCCTTTAGTGTAACGCGCTATATTATAGGCGGTCTGCGCCGCACACCAGAGGGGAGGGAGCAACAGATGCCTGTAGTGGTGTATATGATAGCTCTTTCACTGATGCTGTTTTCCGCGACACAAACACTGTTTCGACCGGAATGGGCTTTGGTGCCCGCCGGGCTTGTGAGCCTCGGGGCGGCACTTTTTTTTACATCAGACACAATCCTGGCATCAGATGCATTTGTGAAGCCGATAAAATACGCCGAGATATTGCTTATTGTTACCTACCATCTTGCCCAGATCGCGATAGTAAGCGGGGTGCTTCTTGCTTTCAAGGCCTGATTATGCTGAGGCGATTGAGTAATAATTATTCAACTTGAATAGTATCTTTCGTGAGGCTGAATAAAGAGAAAACAGAACGGAGGTACATGTTATGAAAAAGGCGCTCATAGTTTTTGTATGTATTATTTTTACTTTTGCCGCAATTGTTGGTTATTTGAACTATCGGGCTCGCCTTCTTCCGGCAATAAACCCAGGCAATTTCAAAGCGTCACAACTGCCAGTTGAGAAAAGTAATGTCGCGGTTTGTGTGGGGGACAGCATTACCCATGGAGCAGTGAGCTGTAATTACGTTGATATGCTTTCCGGACGTGACAAGTTGCGGGGATATGCGTTTGTGAACGCGGGTATTAATAGCGAGCTTGCGTACAATGTGGTTCAGAGAGCGGAGAGTATCGTAGCATGCGATCCTGTAGTCATCACTATACTTATCGGTACCAATGACGCGGCAGCCTCACTTTCTCAGGGAAATCAAAAACGTTACACAAAAGAGATGAAGCTTCCACGATTACCGGATCGTGGCTGGTATCGTGAAAATCTTCAATTGCTGATTCATAAATTAAAGACGGGTACACGGGCACGGATAGCTGTTTTCTCACTTCCTCCAATTGGAGAGGCGCGGGAATCAGTTGCTTACAAACTGGCGCAGGAGTACAGCAAGGTAGTCAAAGAAGTTGCATTGGCAGAAAAGGTCACGTATCTGCCACTCAACGAACGCATGGACGAAATCATAGCAAGGCGGGGGATGAAAAATACACCAGTGTATAATGACAATATGTATCTGATGTTCAAAGGAATCGTCCAGCGCTATCTTCTCGGGTTGTCGTATGACGAGATAGCGTCATCTAATCACTCCATTTTCATTACTGACACACTGCACCTGAATTGTGTCGGTGCCGCTCTGATGGCGGATATGGTCGAAGATTTCATAATGGAGAAGTAATTCATAAACTTAATACCAAGTTGCTTTCAAAAATAAAATATAAATTTATGAAAGCTTACTTGGCATTATGCCCGGTAAATTAACCTTTTAATGTTTGAGAGCTACTTGGTATTAATTATGCCCCTCGTTATAAAAAAGTTACTAATCATCCCTTCCGAGATGCAAGAATGGCCGCGCCCAAGGCGCCGATGAGTTGGGGATCTATGGTGAGCGGGACTATTTCGATCTGAAGCAGGTGTTTCAATTCCAGAAGTAGTCCCTGGTTTTTCGCGCAGCCGCCGGTAACTGTGAGGCAGGGCTTAAGGCCGACGCGTTTGATCAGGGTGAAGCAGCGCTTTGAGACGGCATTCTGGATGCCTGCGGCTATATCTGCGGGTGGATTGCGTTTGGCAAGCAGACTGATCACCTCCGTCTCGGCAAATACGCTGCACTGGGCTGTTACGGGAATTGTCTTGTTCGCATTTAAAGATAGCCGGGAAAAGGTATCCAGATCCATGCGGAAAATGCGGCTCATGGCCTCGAAGAAACGGCCGGTTCCGGCAGCGCACTTGTCGTTCATGGCGAACTCTCTTACTGATCCGTCCTCGGAAACGCTGATGGCCTTCATATCCTGTCCGCCGATGTCCAGGATGGTCTTGATCTTCTGGTCGCACCAGAATGCGCCCATGGCGTGGCAACTTATCTCGGAAATATTTTCGTTGGCAAACGGTACTTCGTTTCGTCCGTATCCCGTGCCGATGAGATAGGCCAGGTTCGAGACATCTTTGAGACTGGGAACAAATGCACACGCTTTTTCCAAGGCAAGGCGTGCCGTGATTTCCGGGTCAATTTCGCTTGGGATAAGAGACGAGCCGACGATGCCCGCAGGGCCGATAATGACTGCCTTACCAGTTGTTGAGCCAACGTCGCATCCGCCGTAATACTTATCGTTATTCATTGTGTTCCTTCCTAGTCGTTAAATCAGGCGTTTTGCCTTCATAATATTCTCCATGAAGTTCCCCACTTGTTCCTGGATGCCTTCTTTGGGTGTAATCCGCGAATCCATGAGATCGTAGTCGATCACGAGTAGTGGTATGCCTGCATCCCGGCACTTTTCCCGCAGGATGCCGCTCATCGCCTGGGTGTTTTTACAGCCGATGTGTCCTGCCACCCAGACCATGTCGAGATCAAAGTGTTTGACCATGTGGAAGATGTCGGGAAAATAGTTTGCTTCTGCGGGACCACGGGTGTGCCGCGCCATGGGGCCCTGCATAATAATACTGCCGAGGCTCTTCAGTATGGAATCGGGCGATGCTGTGTCGATGAATGGCTGGCGGTTGAAGGACATGCTGTCGAGGATGAGGCTGATGCCGTAGGTTTGCTCCGCCCAGGCCAGGAGGTCTATGTAATGGAGTGTTGGGGGATTCCAGAGCAGGGCGCGGTATTTCTCACAGGGGACGGCGCTGATGTCGGCCTTCAGATTATTTTCCGTTAGCGTTTTGAGTTCGCTAAAGAGTTTAATGGAAGTGTCATAACCCGGATTGACATTGAAAAACCAAAGGTGGCTCATCCAGATCGCCTCAGCAGCCATGGGTGCAGGTCTGTGGCGGATCATATCCCAGATGTCGAGCTCCAGCTCTGCCATGGTGTTTCGCTTCTCACAGATTTCTTTTAGGTGATCCCAGTCCATCCTTCCCGGCGTATGTTTTTCCAGCCAGGCAATCATGTCTTTAAGTTCGCCCGCAAAATAATCAAGTGCCCGTTCATTCTTGAAATCAAAGGGTATGTCCACCCAATAGGCGGGCTTCTTCATTTGCCGGGCGATGATGGTGTATGAGGACATGCCGCCGTCGCAGGGCATATTAGACGATACGATTACCTGAGCTTCCGGAAATACATTTTTCATGGCCATTCCTATGGTGGCTCGAGGCAGGCTGCATATATCGGGCGGAACGCCTTCGTTTTCGGCCGCGTCCAGATATTTCTGCATCGTATCGGGAACAAGCATGGGCAGTAGAATCCCCAGAAGCTCGGGAACAAACGGCTGCAGGCCCATAGCGCGAAATATCTCCGGGGGCAGGAGGTCTTCATGGAGGATCAGGTGATCTGACCGGTAGAAAATTCCTTCAAGAAGCTCAATTATCCCATCAACAACGCCACCGAGAACCATGGCGACAGCCGTGCGGTAATTACCAGATCTACCTTCCACCAGGCGCTTCAGAAGAGAGTTGACTTCCAGCAAATCCCAAATCCAGGGATAACGCTTTAGATCCCTGAGCATGTCAAAAGGGCCGTGCTTTGCCGCCATTTTGGCAATATGCATCAGATTGATGGCCCGATATTTGTGAAATTCAAGATAATCGCTGAAGCCGTGTTTTGTTATTTCCATGATGTTTCTCTTACCGACCCATGCTTTCTATAAACGCCTGAATCCGCGTTCGTAGCTGTCCTTCACCGCCGAGGCGGTAATCCCTTTCCAGGCGCAATACCGGAATCCCAGCTTCCCGGATGCAGGAAACAAATGCGGCGGCTTCCACACCCCAGGTATCGCAGAACTTCAAAATCTGGATTACGACGCCGTCCGCCCGGCATTTCCGTGCAAGGGAGACAATATCATCTGCCCGTTCCGTAAAGGATTCCATCATCCGTGGGCAGGAGGTCTTTGTCAGATAGTGCTTAGACAGTACAGCAATTGGATCGCCGGTCTCCGGTATGGGCAGCAGGGCGGGATACGAACCCGTGCACAAGCGATCTGCAACCACAAGTCCTCCCTGCGATTCGATGATGCCGATATAACCGGGATCGTCGAGATGCCCACCCACAAGGAGGATGCGAGCGCGGTAAGGTGGAAGCGGCTTTCGTGTCGGCAGATCGTCGCGGATCTTATTCAGGATGGGGATGAGGGGCTTTTTTGGTGAGGAGTTGGCCGCAACTACGATGCGGTGATATTCAGTTCCGTTCATGACAGGATTATTGCCGCCTCGGTGCTCACCGATTTCACGGAGGATGGCATTGAAGGCATTATGCTCTCTAATTGCCTTTGCCAGAGCATCCGGGCCCAGATCGACGCTAAAGTGTTCCGTTAGTGCTTTCGCAAAGAGCTTTAGTTCATCGGTGTACCAATTGATGGCGGCATCGCCAGTCTTGTGTGGGACATCAAGGATCAAAGAGAAACCGGGTTTTCGCAAGTATTCGAGGTTATCATAAAGGCGGCGAAGATGATCACAACTGGCTGCAAAGACCCACCCACTAAGGAAATCGTAGCGCCCATCCAGGGCGAATTCCAGCAGGCTTCGTGTGTAGGTGCAGATGACGGAGGAAAGATAGTTGTCCGCCAGCTCCGTGCCGGCAATGCCGGGGGCACGCATCCGGACAGGGAAAAGCCCGTCAACGGAAAGCATAACGTCGGGGACATAGCTGCACGAATAGCCAATGGGGATTTGTCCTTCATCCATTGCCTTTTGAACCAACTCATTTACGGGGTCCTCCAGCAGTTTTAAAAACCATTTGTCTGTATCCATGCGCATCCATTCAATTTACAAAATTTGTAATAGCCGCTTTAACTGCCTCAATAGCAGGGCAGGGCGGTATCTCCATGAGATTCCGGCCGGCTATGTCTGCATCTCGTATTCCATCATCCTCGGGAATCCAGCCGATGAGCGCGATTCCCGACGGCAGAGATAACTTTTCCTTTTCCCCTTCACCGCGAATCCGGTTTAAAAGCAAGCCGGCCTTCTGATAATGAACGGCAAGTCCTGCGACAGTACCGATAGTCTCTATAACTTTTAGTCCCTTGGCCGAAGCGTCGGAGACGAGGAGCAGATGGGTGACTGTGGCAAGGACGCGGCGGTTCACTTGTTCAATGCCAGCCTCGCCGTCGATGACCACGTAGTCAAAATTACGTGCTACGGATTCGATAATGTCCCGGAGCATGGCGTTGACCTTGCAGTAGCAGCCTTCCCGTTCTGGTCGGCCAATGGCGAGAAAGGCGACGTTTTCCCTTTCCTCCAGGGCGGCAAGAACCTCATAGTCCAGCGCGGCCAGGAGTGCCTGGCGGTTTTCGCTTTCTCCCTTTTCGATACGGCCGATCAGGTCATTGCGAATGTCGTTGATGGTGCGGTTTCCGCGGAATCCCAGAGCTGTTGCCAGACCAACGGAAGGATCGGCGTCGATGGCCAGGATGCGCTCATCGGTTTTTTCCGCCAGAATTCTGACGACGACCGCGCTGATTGATGTCTTGCCTACGCCTCCCTTACCGCAGACAGCAAGCAGGACGGGATTATTCTTGATGATTGGTTCCATAAGATAGCTCTCCTATATCCCTGATTCATGGGCTTTGCGGCCGTAAACTCGTTCATAAGCCCTGCAGAACGGGCACAAACCGCCCTCTATCTTACTGACAAACCAGTATGCCGCCCCCTGCTGCTTTTTGCGGGCAAGTTTGCAGACGGTGCAGTTCACACAGACCTTAGCCATAAACCGATCGCCGCTTGTAATTTCCTTTTTCGTATCCATAATTCCTCCTCCTTATTTCGATATATTATCTACTGCGGGCGGCGTGCATTTCTCTTAATCCGTCCACGGCATCGCAGACGGCGCGGTAGTCGCAGGTTGGGCAATCCGCCTCGATCTCTTCGTTCATCCGGTTTAGCGCGCCAATAATGGCCATCGCTTCGTTTGCCACATCACGGAGTTTACGGACTGCCTCCGGGCTTTCCGTCACGAAGAGAATCTCCACTCCGTCAATATAATCTTTCGCCTTCATCTTGTCCATAAGGGCGCTGCCGAGTATCGAGAAGGAAAACCCCTTCTCCAGCGCGTCATGGCTTACACGGCTCCACTCGCGCTGGTATTGTGAAACGGCGCGCATCATGTATCCGGCAAGATCAATGTCGAAGCGCAGGAGGTCCATTTCCTGCCACCTGTCGCAAGTGTTTTCCTCGTTAAAGCCATGGACGGCGGCCATAACGATCTTGGCAAAGGGCAGGCTCTTCCCCAGTGATTCAGACAGGTCGGGACCGATCACGGTGATTCGTCCGTCTTTAATCCGGGACATTCCCTCAGCCCAAAGAATCAGGGAAAGTGACTCCTGCCGTGGGTTTCCTAGTTCGACGCCTGTATCCTGGGCCAGGACGATGTTTTTTTCCCCACCGGCAGGCCATGCGCAACCAGAACCATCGTAAAGAAATGTCGTACCCGGCTGCCCCGGATACCGGCTGCTCATGAAGTTTGTGATCTGGTCGATGGCAGCGTCAAGGATTGCCATGAATGTATTCCTTCCCTTTACGGGTTTTGAAGTCAAACTCGTGCCGTAGCGGCATCCCGCGCAAATAGAGCGGCGCCTATGGCTCCATTGAGTTGAGGATGTTCGATTTTCCGGACGGGGACACCGAGTGCCGCCTCCAGAGCGCGGAACATCCCGGCGTTTTTGGCCACACCGCCGGTCATGGCGACTTCCGCCTCGGCGACGATGCTGCCGACCATGGATGCCGCGCGGTTGGCCAGGGCGCGGTGAAGGCCGGCGATGATATCGGCAACATTTCTGCCGTCATTAACTAAAGAGATGATTTCCGTTTCGGCAAAGACGACACACTGATTGGAGAGCGTAACGGGATCGGTGGCATTGCGAGCGAGTTCGCCCAGATCATCCAGGGCTATCCCCAGAGCATCAGCCATGATCTCGAGGAAGCGCCCGGTTCCGGAGGCGCACTTATCGTTGTAGAGATAACGGATAACGTTTCCACCGGCATCGACTTTGATTGCTTTGGCATCCTGACCGCCGATATCCACGATGGTGCGCACCGCAGGTGCTGCCCAGACAGCCCCTCGCCCGTGGCAGGCAATTTCCGATTCCACTCCACGGGCAAAGGGGATTTGCTTTCGGCCGTATCCCGTTCCCACGCACCAGGTGATCTTTTCCATAGACAGCGAGGCTTTCTTCAGGGTTTTGTCCATGACTTCCTGTGCCGACAGTGCAGGCTTTGTTCCCGCGAGTATTATCTCGCAGGCGAGGATTTCCCCCTCTTCCATGATGACCGCCTTGGCAGTCAGGGATCCGACATCGCATCCGGCAACTATCATGATGCTGCCCTCCTTTCGCACTTGTCTTTGGCAATGAGAGCGGCTCCCACAGCGCCGACTAGTTGCGGGTCAACCTTTTTGATCCGTTTGATCGACATCCCCAGCAGCTTTTCCAGAGCAATGACGACACCGGCATTTTTGGCAACTCCGCCCGTCATGCACAGATCGCGTTCCAGGCCGATATTGTTGGCCAGAACTGCCATGCGTGAAGCCATGGCGTTGTTGATCCCCCCGCCGATATCCTCTGTGGCAACTCCGTCATTGAGATGTTGAATGACATCTGCCTGTGCCCAGACAGTGCAGGCGTTGGCCATAGTAATCGGCGCCTTTGTCTGTGCGGAAAGCCCTCCCAGATCGTCAAGAGAAACGCCGATGATGCGCGCCATGACTTCCAGGAAACGGCCTGTTCCCGAGGCACACTTGTCGTTGGTGATGAACTTCACAATTTTACCATCCTTGTCGATGCGCATGGCTTTGCAGTCCTGCCCGCCGATGTCGATGACCGTCTTCACTGTTGGCAGAAGCCAGCGGGCACCCATGGCATGGCAGGTTATCTCCGATACCGCCTCCTGGATAAAAGGGATCTTGTCGCGGCCGTAACCAGTTCCCACGCAGAAATCAATGTCTTGGATCGTCATCCCCGCCTGCTGCAAGGCGCATTCCATAACAGCCACGGCGGACTCGGCCGGTTTTATCTGTGACCGGATGATTTCCTGGGCCACGATCCGGTTATTGTTCATAATGATCGCCTTCGATGTGAGCGATCCTACATCGCATCCTGCAGTAATCATGTGCGCAGTCTCCTAACTTTCAGAAATTCCTCAATCCGCGAAGCTGTTGTTTCCCATGATTCCACCCGCATATCGAAGGCATCGGAGTAGAGGATGAGTGTGGGGAACCCGTTTTTCTCCGTATCGCGGGCGAACGGCTTCACCATGCCCCACGTGTTACGGCATCCCGGCGTTCCATTATAGACGATGAAATCAGCCTTGTGTAGCTTCGCCAGCGCAAGTGTATCCTGAAGCCACATGTGCGGGGCATCGTAGGGCCCGCGAATTGATTTGATCATGGGCATCCGGGAATTGAGATCGGCGATGCTGTCAATTAGTGTGTCCATATCCGTCGTATCGATGATGTAGGCATCTTCCCGGCGATCGAGAGACTTGACGTAATGGGCATCCTGCGACCACATCTTGCTCAGGATGTTTCCGTGGTAGCTTATCTCCATCCTGTCCAGAAGTTGCCAGAGGCGGAGGTCCTGACCGTAATGATCGATGTAGCAGAAAAATCCCCGGAGTCTTTCCTTGCCGCTGCTGAGTCCCGATTGATTGCGTGCGGCGTTATCCCGGCCGATGGCGAGCATGGATTCGAGCAGCTTCGTGCATTGGGGCATCCCGGCAAACAGAAACCTGCCGGCATAAATCAGGAGATTAAACGTGACAGGCAGAGGATTAGGTACAAGAATCTGAAGCTCTTCTAACTCCGCCATTAGAACGTCCTGCTTGCGCACTTCCGTAAGAATGCCCCGGAGTTTTTCCGTGTCTAGTTTTCTTCCTGTTTGTTCTTCCAGAAAGGCAATCAGGGCGCGGTAATCGGCTCGGTGATATTCCGTGGAACGCTTACCTGTAAGATCCGGCGGCATGTTTAGCTGAAAAAATGGTTTATCCAGATAAGCCGAGGCAAAGGCAAAGGCGTTGACATTCGTGTCGCACACGCCGGGGCTGTCGCACACAACCATGTCGATAGTCACACCGTTTCCCGCCAGATAGGCACCGAGGGTACCGCGCTGGGATGAGCAGGAAGTTTCTGTAAAGCCGACCTCGTTGCAGTAGTCGAGAAAGTCCGCCGTTCCCCGCTTGTAGGTTGCGCCCATGGCGACTGTCACCAGCTCCAAAGTGATTGGGACGATATCGAGGGCGTAAAATACAGCGGGGGAAAAGCAGAAGGTCGTGATGGCAGTTTTCTGTCCCCGTTCTTTTGCGTGGATGATCTTTTCGAAATATTCGGCCACCATTTCGATGAAAAGCCTTCCCGGTTCACCGATGTCATAGATCGCGTCAAGGACGCCCTGGAAGTAGGGGAGTTGATTTACAGCCTGACGATATTCCTTATCACTGCCGGACTTCAGGCGGGCAGCAGCGGCAAAGGTTCGCCACAACATCCAGTCAAAGGGGTATTCTTTCAGTTCTTTTCTCATTTGTCCAACCTCTCCAGGAAGGCGTCAATCCGCATCCTGATCCTCCCCGTTTCCACCAGGGGGCCGTATTCACGCTCGATCCGCATGCAGGGGATGCCTGCCGCCTCGAGGTCACGTTCGAAGATGCCGTTTTCCGAACCGTGGAGATCGCAGAAGCGAATGTTCTGGAGGATCACGCCATCCACGGCAGCACGTTTAATCTTCTCCTTCAAAATCGCCAGGCGACCCTTGTAGTCCCCGAACATGCGGGGGCAGTCGTTATGGAAGAGGTAACGCTTGGCCAGGGCGGCAACCGGGTCACCTTCCTGCGCTACGAGGTCGGCATAGAAACGGGCACCGAAACAGAGATTGTCCGCCACGACAACAGCTTCATTGCCTTCGATAAGACGGACCAGCTCTACATCGTCATTTGCACTGCCGACAAGCATGAGTCGCTTTCTGCCACGAATCCGGTCCGTGCTGCCCTCGATCTGAGCTATTAAATCCATAAGGAGGCGATTGAAAACTTTTCGGGGAATCGTGGTACTGGCAAGGACAACGGCCAGGGCATCGGCGCCGGAAATGGCTACATCTGTGCCGCACCGCAGAGCATCAAGGCGGGATAAAAGTAGGCGTCCTTCGTTATAGATGTCAATGTCCTCATGGATCTGGTCGTCAGTAATGGTGATATTAAAATGCTTTTCAACGGCGGCCTTAAGGCGCTGCGTCTCCTCGATGAACCATTTTAAGCTGTAATCGGCCGTCTTGTGGGGGACGGCATAATGGAAGAAGAAAGACGGGAGAGTCTCTGCTTTGTCTTCACCGGCTTTTCGCCAGCAGTCATCCAGCCGTCGCATGGAATCGCATCCCGGCGTGACGATGACTCCGTCCAGAAAATGGTATTTCCCTTCGCCGGCCAGTTGCAGAAGGCACTTGGGAAAGCTGCAGATGAATGGGCCGAAGTAGGCATCGCCGATATTCATTTCTTTTGCCCCGATTCCCCGCAGACGGTAGGGAAGGATACTGGCCGCAGAGAAGATCTCATCAGGGACATAGGAGCAGGTATAGCCAACGACTTTGCCGCCACCGGCTTTCCATTCTCGGACATGTTGGTTGTAGAGTGTTGTTGACGATTCACGGAATGCATCCATCATTTTGTCACCCCCTGTAGTGCTGTCTTAAACTCTGCGATGGCATTAGCCATATCATCCGTATCATCACCGGATTCTGGTCTAAGCAACTCGGCCAGACCTCGCAGGACGGATGGCATGATCGCACCGGCCAGCGGCTTGACAGCATCAACTGCGGCAGGGATGATCCAAGTCGTCGCATCTTTTAGCTCATCGGTATCGATTGTCGCGGCCACCCCGGCAAAAACTCGGGGGATTGTCTCCGGATGTGAACGCCTCAATGAATTCAGGAGGCGCAGGATAGTGTTGATCGTTTCTCCAAGTTCCTGGGTGTCCAGATCCGACAGGCCTGCGGACAGTGCATCATTGACATCAGATTCGGGCATGTCCGCAAGCAGTGCAAATTCCCGTCTTGTAGCCCTTATTGCTGGATTACGGCGCTCTGCCACTTGCCGCAGTTCGGATAGAAATAAATCCGGTCGTTCGGCCATTGTCTCCGTCCAGGCATTGCGGATGGTCTCCAAGTCTTGGGCAAGGGCTGTCCGTGCCTTTACGAGTACCTCTGGATCGAGTGCAGAGGCGAAGTCTGCAAGGAGGATTCTCAGATCAGCGCCGAATTGGGGTAATCCCTGATCACCGATAAGCGCGCTACCTGTATGTATCTGGCGTACGACTTCGGAAAGACCGTTTACAAGTTCTCCTGCGGCCTTACCGTCTAGGCTGCGCATCAGAGAGAAGATGACGTCGGCAAGAACGTCGGGGGCTTGGGCATGAAGTGGTTTCAGCGTTTCCTTCACTGCCGATACTGTCATGTTCAAAGCAGAGGGCAGCAGTGAAAACAGACAAATCATCTTGGCCGGATACCGCCACATTTCCTCATTGACCATCCTCATCATAGCTGTAAAGTCCTCATGGGAGCCATCCACAGCTTCCTTTATCTCGCCAAAATCAACTGCCTCAATAAAGCGACGGAAGTTCCACCTGACTTCTTCGCTTATAAAGACAGGCTCTGCAGCATGGACTTTATTCACCAGCACGGCCATGCGCGTTATGATGCTGCCGATTATTCCGGCGTCAATTGTCCCGGTAAGCGAAGCTGTAAGGCGCGATATCTCTTCCTCTGTCAGTATGCTGGCCTCTTTCAAAGCGTTATCCAGAACTCCCAGAATGCCATTGATAAGCGATGGGAGATCTTCCGCGTTTTGGGCAAAGCTCTTCTGAATGCTTTTCGCTGCAAGGTCAGCAGCGATTTTCTTTAACGGGTTTCTCCCCGCCCATTGTGACGCTACTTCCGGTATGACTGATCGCACGATTGTTTTAAACTCATTTGTATGGACAAAGGCGCGCGCTAGTTCATCTAACAACGCCGGTTGTGGTCGGGCTGTATTTTTCTGTCTCTTCTGCTTAGCAGGCATAACGCTCTTCATCAGGAATAGACCTCCTTGATCATGCTGATCTTTTCTTTTGATTTTTCCATATTCTCAGATGCGTCCACGATGAGTGGTTCTATCATGGTGCTGAATAAATCTATCTGGCGCTTGTACTCCTTATTTCCGGAGGTTGCCAGTGAATGAAAAACTATGCCGAGAAAGTGTATAAAAATGAACATAGCAAACTGACGCGAGATTTTGAGCTGTTCAGACATGGATTTTGAATAGCGATCCGAGAAAAACGCATAGACTTTCTGGTATTGATCGTTGCTTGAGTTTCTCTGCATGTCAATTGTCAGGAGCATTATGTTCTGGTAGAAATCGCCATTTTCCTTCCAAAAATCCACAATCAGTTTAAATCGCTGTTGGATGCTGTCACCAGGACTTATTCGGCTGATATAATCGCCGACATTTTTTTCACCGGCCCAGGCAATCAATTCACCGAGTATATTCTCTTTGGTGGAAAAATAGTGGTAGAGTGTCCCCGTGGATATGCCGATCTCATCGGCAATCTCCCTCATGGTTACTTTAGAAAAGCCCTTGCGACTGAAAAAATGAAAACATTTTTCCAGCATTTCCTCTCTGTACTCATCATGATTCACAATCTTGGGCATTTATATCTTTCCCTTTTTTATGATTTCCGACTACGGTGTCGGTCGCGGAAGAAGCGCCATAGCCACTTCCAGGACAGAAAGCGTGACTTGTGATCCAGAGCTGCGTTGAACAGAATACGTGCCGCCCCTTCGACCTCTCTGCCGTCTGTGTTATCCAATGTATTCGATACAAAGCGGGAAACGGCGCGGGAGTCCTGCCGGTCAATTTCATTAATAAAGCGGGCGGCGTTTGTGATACCCGTCCCCAGAACGCGGGGGAGATTTTGTGACAGATAATCAGCGATGGTTTTTCTAAACGCAGGCGAGGCCTCCCAGAGATTGGAGATAATCTTCCCCCAAACCTCGGCGCAGGCTGTGATGTTGTCTGTGTCGAGATCATTACCCATGGCAGTCAGATAATTCTTGAGAAGTTCCGGAGAGAATTTTTCGTCAATCTCCCGGCCCGCTTCAGACAAGGCGTCGGCGCAACGGTTAACGAGGTGGGGCAGGGCCGAAAGGACGGCCAGGGAGATTTCGGGGTCTTCCCACATGAGCGTCCGGACAATAGATGGATCGCTTTTGCCGGCAGCACTTTTCAGGCTAGTGCGGATGAGGTCTTTGACGAAGGGGGTTGCCAGGATTTCCTTGATAACACTACTTTTCACTGTATCCGTGGAAAATTCCGTTTTACTTGCACTCTTTTCAGCTATTGGCCGGTCTGCCGTTTCTTTGATTACTTCGTTTGCTATGTCCAGTATGACTACTGAAAGTTCCTTGCCATTTTTGATGATGTTTTCCAATGTTTCTTTATCCACGGAGAAGGCCATGGAGCGCAGGAAGTCATGGAGCAGAAGCGGCGACATCTTTTCTTGCAACTGGATGAGTAGTTCGTCAATGCCGATAAGAGCGGTATTGACAATAGGGGGCAGGGCGCTGATTAGACCGAGGGAGAACTCCGGATCCTGCCACATGAGAGTCCTGATAAACTGTCGGCTTGATGCCGGGTCGATATTTGTCATTAACGTCCGAACGCCGTCCTTGAAGGCGGGCTTTTTTAGGAGTTCTTTGAGGACGCGGTCGGTCAGGTCAATGACGCCCTTATTTGTATTGGTTGTTTCCATAATGTCCTCTTAAAGGGTTTTGCAATTGTAAAAATATCGCGCCGCTTCCATCTGGCAGAGCTGTTTGCCGCCCATCCAGAGCTGGATGATCTTGATGTCCCGCCAGTGCTTTTCGATATCGTACTGCCGATCCGGACCGTAAACGCCTAGGACATCCATAGCTCTGCCGAAGTTCTCCACCGCCCTATCGCAGACGAAATCCTTGAGGTTGCGGAGTTTGGCGAGGACTTCCTCGGAGTATAGAGGGTGGCCGTAGGGGCGATTACGTCTATCACCGATCCGTGCACCTTCATAGGCAAGGATCCGGCAGACCTCAATGTCGCCGGCGATGCGGCCGATAAGCCCGGCGATGGCGTCATTTTCTTTGAGGGGCCGGTTGCCGTATGTTCGGGTGGATACAAATTCATAAAGAACTTCGTAGAGATTCATCATGGCCCCGACGAGAAATCCCATGCTACCTACAAGCCCCCAGGGGATGATCTCCTTGAAGACCTGGGCATCTTTTCCCGGCCCGTGGGCGCGATACCAGGCAGGAACGCGGACGTCCTCAAACCACAGATCCCCGTTCTTATCCGCAGCCATGCCTGCCTTTTCATAGGGACCGCCCTGGGTGACGCCTTTGACGTCCGCGGGGACGAAGATGAGGGCAAAGTCGTCGGGATCAGTGGAGCCCAAACGGGTTGTACAGGGTACGCCGAAAAGCTGCCCTACTCCTGCCGTATTCGTGGGCCAGAGCTTGTGGCCGTTGATAACCCATTCGTCGCCATCAAGGCGGGCTGTCGTCTTGATGGTTTTTCCCCCGAGGAGTTCCATATTTTCAATATCTGCTCCACCCTGAGGTTCCGTCATGGCGAGTGCCGCAAAAACAGCCTTGTCGGAGTTGCAGAACATCGGCGCGAATTGAGCCGCCAGTCTGCGATTGACGTGAGGTTCTACAAGAATTGTTGTAAGTGGCCAGTAAGTGACCATGAAAGCCACGGCCATCGCCGTATCGGCGCGACCGACTTCCTCTGCCAGAGTGCAGGCGATGGTAAAGGCATAGTCGGATTGACCCAGCCCCCAACCTCCCAGATCGGCGGGGAATAGCGCCTTCTGAATGCCGAGTCCTTTGTTGGCCATGAGAGCGTCGAAGGCAGGCTCAATGAGGGCGTGTTCCTTCCAGTCCTCGTCAAAGGCGCGACGGTGGGGCATAACCTCTTTATCTACCCAGGCGCGCACAGCACTCCGAAAGTGTTTGTCCATAGCAGAGATGTATTCCTCCGGCCGTGAAAAATCGTCGATGCTTTTCATGATTGTTCCCCCTGGATTTCCTTGCAGTCGAAAAAGAACCGTGCTGTATCCATTTTGACGGGGACTTCCGCCCCGACTCCGCACAGGTTCGACTGGATTGTCTTGATGTCCCGCCAGTGTTTTTCCGCGTGCCATTCCCGGGCATAACCGGCTGACCCCATCAGTTCCATGCCACGGTTGACGGCACGCAAAGTCCCTTGCTGTATGCGGTAGCCGACGATTTGAGACATAGTATAGACATGCTGCAATTCAGGACTATGGCGGCTTGCCAACATGGCGATGAGACGGGCAAGGTCATCTGTGAGAAAGCGGGCGATGGCGATCTCTTCGGCCACATCTGCAAGGACGGAGGCACAGATAGGATTTTCCTTCATGATGCTGCCGCCCTTAATGGTGCGCGTGTTGGCCCAGTCATAGACAATCTCAAAGAAGTTCATGGCCGCGCCCACGCTTGTCGCCCCGAGAAGGAGGTTCAGCCAGATATAGATCTTCTCGACAGAGGCACTTCCCTCGAGGATGGCTTCCAGTGGAAGCTTGACATGATTAAATGTGACATCGGCATTTTTGCAGGCGTTGAGCCCCGTTTCCTTAAGAGTGTTGCCTCTTTGTAGGCCCTTAACGTCTCCGGAAACGATGGTGACCATTGGTTTTCCCGCGCTGTCGGCACAGACAACGAAAAAGTGGTTGGCCATTGCGCCGCAACCAGTGGGACGGATGTTTTTGCCGATAAGTATATCATCTTCACCTTTATGAACGAGGCGGACGTTGATGGATCGGCCAAAAAATAGTGGTGTCTGCTCATCGAGTGTGCCTGGTCCCGGTAGGATCAGGGCAGGGTTGACAGGTTGGTCGGTGTTGTAAAAGCCTGATATTAAAGCGCCGGCGGATGTTGTGTTTTCAGCACCGCAAGCAAGAATGGTTATAAATTGAAGCGCGGACAGATAGGCGATGGCTGCGTCTGCCCGGCCTATTTCCATCAAAACAGCTGCCAGACCGGGGGCACGGGCGTTACTGTTCCAGCCGAAGCCTCCATCCTTTTCGGATAGGGCAAGGCGCTGGAGGCCGATATCCATAAGGAGCATCCGACGCTTCTCGGCAAATTCGTGTTCGTAGTTTTCAAGGTAGGCAAGGCGCTTGGCGAGAATCTCTCGATCTGCCCATTGTCTGACGGTGTTGACGATTCTCTGCTCTTCTTCATCAATTTGTTCACGCGTTGAAAGAAAAAGCCCATCGAGTGATTTGTGCATTATATCCTCCTTGCTCGGAGATTCATAAAACGGGGCCGGTTATTCTTATTTATAACGGATGTTCGATATACAATACAGCAGGAAATATATATATGTCAAGAATATTTGACAGAATATTGATAAATTATTTTAATACAAGTTACTTTCAAAAAATAACTATGAATTTTTGAAAGCTTACTTGGTATTATGCCCGGTAAATCAGCCTTTTAATGT
>JBAXON010000003.1:0-37735 GCA_037133255.1 Deltaproteobacteria bacterium | reverse complement strand
TTAAGTCATGGCCATCTAATAACTCCATCGCCATATAGGCAATTTCATAATCCTCGCCTACATCATAAATTGTTACTATGTTGGGATGTGATAGTTTGCCGGCGGCTTCCGCTTCACGAAAAAATCTGTTTTTTACTTCGCCTAGCAGTTCGGCATCTATTTCTTCATAACGGATAGTCTTAATGGCCACTTCCCGGTTAATGCGCGGGTCTTTACCCAGATAAACTTTACCCATGGCACCGCTGCCTAATTCTTTTATGATTTCATAGCGCCCGAGAGTAGGTTTCACTGCGGCGTTATCCATAATAACAGTTACGTCCTTTTTGGAGCCGGAAGGACCGAAAATTATCGTATCTCCGGCAGCCGTAAGCTTCTTGCTGCGCTCTACAATATCTTTAAAGCTGCCGACAGTGGCAATATGTTGATAAACGGCGACAGCCTTGTTGAACATGCGCTTTCTTTCAAAATCCAAAGCCAGATTGTAGAGTAATTCTTTGATGGCTTCGTCTTCCACCGGGCATTTGCGAAATTTTTCAAAAGCCATATCCAGCAGGCCCTGCCCTTGAAAAGATAAACCCAGCATTTTGTTAGTCTCGATACTGTCCGCCTCGATGCGGTCTTTAGTTCTTTCTACAAACAAATATCTCTTGGAGACGACAAGTATGTAACCCACAATCAACAGAACGGCGGCATACATGGCTTTAATCCACCAACCGAAAGCGGCAAAAAGGAAAATTGAAGTTATCAACCAGACCAGCAAAAGTGCAAGTGAAACAATCGCGCTGCGTCCGGCTTTAATGTTGGGAATGACGAGCGCTACGTAAAGACCAAAGAGAATAATAATAATTACTTCCAGAATTGACGCCCAGTACGGACGGACAATATGATCACCGGTAATGATGTTACCAACCGCGTTTGCAATGATCGTTCCCGGCCCAACGCCGGCGCCTGATGAAACAGACGTTACTTGCATTGTCCCCAAACCAGAGGCGCTTTGGGCAATAATGACAATCTTATCATTAAAAGCAGCGGGTGGGATTTTTTTATAATAAACATCAAAAAACGAATAATAAGAAATATCGCTGACATAACTGATGAGCATTCTGTTGTTTTCATAAAGAGGAATGGATTTGGAGCCAAATTTTAATGGGTTGCCAACCTGTATATCTTTCAAGTCCAAATTCATATATTTTAAGGCAAGTTGTAAGGAAAAGGAAGGAAATGCCCTTTCTTCATAATTAATAAACAACGGCTCACTGCGCACCGTGCCATCGGTATCGGCAAGGATATTGATATGTCCGAGAGCCAGAGAACCGGTGGCAAATTCGGCAATCGGCGGCACCATCTCGCGCGCGGTCAGACTTTCTTCAAGCATTGGCGATCCTAGCGAACTATTTTGGATATAATCCGGTAAGCCCAAAGCTACACGACCGGTAGATTTACCTAAAACAAAATAAAGAGGCAAGACAACTTTTTTACTAGTCACAATGGAGTTTGCCAGCATGCTGTCATTATCGAGTCTCTTTTCCGCTTCTTTGATCTCTTTTATAAGACCACCGGAGGCAAACTGGTAAGAGGACTCAATGGAGTGGATTACATTACGTATTTCCTCCAGGCCCTGACTTAAATCTTTTTCAGAGTAAATGATATCCAGACCGATTACTTTAGCGCCGGAAGCGTTGAGCAGATTGACCATGTTCCCGATATAAGCGCGCGGCCATGGCCAGCGCCCTAGTTTGGTTATGCTTGCGTCATCAATGACTACAACGGCTATGGGGGCAGTAGCCGGTTTTACGCTCATACTGACACGCAAGTCATAAAAACTTTGCTCAAGTGATTCCAATGGGCCCCACACAAGCAAAAAGAAAAATAGTGTGATCAATGTAAGTGAAATTCCAAGAGTCAAATCAGAAATTGTCGACTTTTTGAGGTTTTTCATATAAATTCCTTTATTGGGAATAGTTTATAATGCTGTTGCTTAGTTTTTTATCATAACAAATAAGAATAAAGCAAGATTTCTTGTAAATAATTTGAATGGGGTTATAGAATGCGAAGGACCGAAAAAGAGATAAAAGATCGCAAGAAAATTGACGCAATCATAGAAAAAACAACCTGCTGCCGAATCGGGTTAGTGGACGGCAGTAATCCATATATCGTCCCGGTCAATTTTGTCGTGAACAATAATCATCTCTATTTTCACTCGGCAAAAGAAGGCAGGAAAATCGATATTCTTAGAAAAAATAATTCAGTCTGTTTTGAAATGGATATCGAGGGTGAAATAGTTAAGGGGCAACAGGCGTGTTTCTGGGGTATGAGATATGTGAGCATTATCGGATTTGGTCAGGCTTCTATTATTGAAGATAATGCCGGGAAGGAAAAAGTGCTGGATATGCTCATGGAAAAATACGCCGGAAGAAGGAGTTATCTTTATGCTAATGCTGAACTTGACAAAATTCTTATTATAGATGTAAAAATTGACACAATATCCGGCAAGCAATCCGGGTAGTCAACATGGCAAAGCCCGGGAGGCATGAAGATGGCACTGAAAACGCCGCAGCAGTATGAAGATAGTTTGCGTAAGATGAATTTCAAAATTTACCTGATGGGAGAGCTTATTCAAAATCATGTGGATAATCCCATTATTCGACCTTCGATGAATTCTGTAAAGATGACCTACGCTCTGGCCCAGGATCCGCAGCATGAAGATCTGATGACGACCAAATCACACCTCACCGGTAAAAAGATCAACCGTTTTACCACCCTTCATCAGAGCACGGAAGATCTGGTCAAAAAAGTTAAAATGCAACGTCTTATAGGCCAGCAGACTGCGTCCTGCTTTCAGCGCTGTGTGGGCATGGACGCAATAAATGCCGTGGATAGCACAACCTTTGAAATGGACAGAAAACTGGGCACCAGGTACCATGAACGATTTACTAAATTTCTGAAGATGGTTCAGGATGAGGACATGACTGTGGATGGCGCAATGACCGATACAAAAGGCGACCGCAGCCTTGCGCCTCACGAGCAGGCCGATCCGGATTTATTTGTTCATGTGGTAGAAAAAAATGACAAGGGCATCGTTGTCCGCGGCGCGAAAGCGCATCAAACCGGCGCGGTTAATTCCCACTTTATTCTCGTCATGCCGACAATCGCCATGAGCAAAGAAGATGCCGACTATGCCGTATCCTTTGTCTGCCCGGCAGATGCCGAAGGAGTTTATTACATCTACGGACGTCAGTCTTGCGATACGAGGAAATTGGAAGGTGGCACAATTGATGTGGGCAATGCCGAGTTCGGAGGCCATGAAGCGCTGATGGTCTTTGATAATCTCTTTATTCCCTGGGAAAATGTGCTCATGTGCGGCGAATATGAATTCAGCGGGATGCTTGTGGAGCGATTTGCCGGGTATCACCGTCAGAGTTACGGAGGCTGTAAAGTCGGTGTTGGTGATGTTCTGATCGGGGCTGCGGCACTTGCGGCCGACTACAATGGCACTGCCAGGGCATCTCATGTCAAAGATAAATTAGTTGAAATGACCCATCTTAATGAAACCCTTTATTCATGCGGTATTGCTTGTTCTTCACAGGGGCATAAAACCGCTTCGGGAACCTATCTGATTGATCTTTTGCTGGCCAATGTCTGCAAGCAAAACGTGACCCGCTTCCCCTACGAAATTGCCCGTTTGGCTGAGGATATTGCCGGTGGCCTAATGGTGACTATGGCATCGGAGAAGGATCTGCAGCATCCGGAGATTGGCAAGGTTCTCGAAAAGTATTTAAAAGGATCGGCCAGTGTTGCATGCGAAGATCGCTGCCGGATCATGCGGTTGGTGGAAAATATTACCCTCGGTACCGCTGCCGTTGGCTACAGGACAGAATCCATGCACGGTGCCGGTTCGCCACAAGCGCAGCGAATAATGATAGGCCGTCAGGGCAATGTCGAGCAAAAAAAGAAGATGGCAAAAAAGATTGCGGGGATCGATTCATAGGAGAACAAGGGGTTGCAACCCCTTGTTCTCCTATGAATCGAATAGGATGCAATAAAAATGGATAAACAGGCATATTCCCCGGCTGGCATCTATCATGTAACATGGGTTACCCACAATTCAAGAGTCTCGCAACGGATGATTGATTATCATATTAAAAAAGAGGCGGGAATCCGACTGGATGAAAAGGCTGAACGGAAAGTTACAGAAATAATCGCCGGAATCGTTCTTGATAAAAAATACACGGTCTATGCCTATAATATTTGTCGGGATCATGTCCACATGGTGATTGAATGTGAAGAGAACAAAGTCAGTGATATGGTGAGGCAGATTAAGGGGAAATCTTCGCAACTCTATAAAGAATATTTGGGCAAGGTCTCGCACAATCCATTTCACCTTTGGGCACAAAAGTTTAACAAATGGGTGGTGCAGTCAGATGAACAATTGCGAAATACCATAGAATATATTATGAACAATAGGGAAAAGCACGGCCTACCAGAGAACAAGGGGTTGCAACCCCTTATTCTAGCACAACACCTTGTTCTGAGAAAATCTATCGACTCTATCTACGAAGAAATGAATAAGGAGAATTAATCAATATGCCTGCACCGCAAATTATTCTTGAGCTGATTGAACGATTCGGCCGCAACCTTGACGCTTATAAATCCGGTGCATACAATGAAACCCAGACGCGCCACGAGTTTATCGATCCCTTCTTTGAGGCGTTGGGCTGGGACGTCAACAATACTGCGGGCAATGCCGAAGCCTATAAAGACGTCATCCATGAAGACGCGGTAAAAGTCAGCGGTATCACCAAAGCGCCGGACTATTCCTTCCGCATCGGAGGTGCGCGCAAGTTTTTTGTTGAAGCCAAAAAGCCATCCGTCTATATCAAAGATGCCCCGGCCGCCGCCTTTCAGGTGCGCCGTTACGCTTGGTCGGCCAAATTGCCACTTTCCATCGTCACTGATTTTGAGGAGCTGGCTGTTTATGATTGCCGCTTTAAGCCTGATCAAAACGACAAGGCCGACAATGCCCGCATCAAATACTATACCTTCAGGCAGTATGCCGAAAAATGGGATGAAATTGCCGCTATCTTTTCCAAAGAAGCCATCCTTAAAGGTTCGTTTGACAAATATGCCGAATCCAACAAGGGCAAACGAGGCACTGCTGAAGTGGACAGCGCCTTTCTGGCGGAAATTGAAAGCTGGCGTGACATACTTGCCAGAAATATCGCCCTGCGTAACAGCCTGAGCGTGCGTGAACTCAACGATTCCGTCCAGCGCATCATCGACCGGGTTATCTTTTTGCGCATCGCCGAAGACCGGGGCATTGAAGACTACGGCAGCCTGCGCGGCATCTGCAACGGCAACAATTCGTATGGCCGTCTGCAAGAACTCTTTTACAAGGCTGATGACCGCTATAACTCCGGCCTGTTCCACTTCCGCACGGAAAAAGACGAAACGGAACCGCCAGATATTCTGACCACTACGCTGGTTATAGACGACAAGCCGCTCAAGGATATTCTGAAAACGCTTTACTATCCTGATTCGCCCTACGAGTTTGCGGTTCTGCCCGCAGATATTCTGGGGCAGGTCTATGAGCAATTCCTGGGTAAGGTCATCCGCCTGAGTAGCGATCACCGCGCCGTTGTGGAGGACAAGCCCGAAGTCAAAAAGGCTGGCGGCGTCTTTTACACACCCACTTATATCGTGGAGTATATCGTTAAAAACACCGTGGGCAAGCTCCTCGATGGCAAAACCCCGAAGAAGGCGGAGAACCTGCGGATTCTCGATCCGGCCTGCGGGTCGGGTTCTTTTTTACTGGGAGCTTATCAGTATTTGCTCGACTGGCATTTGAATTATTACACGGAAAATAACCCGGAAAAACACGCACGGGAGAAGAGGCCAGCCATTTTCTCTGGACAAGGCGGCGCGTGGCATCTAACCACCGCCGAACGCAAACGGATTTTGCTCAACAACATTTACGGCGTAGATATCGACAGTCAGGCCGTGGAAGTCACCAAACTCTCGCTTTTGCTCAAAGTGCTGGAAGGCGAAACAGGAGAAAGTTTAAATCAGCAGCGCAAACTCTTTTCCGAACGGGCGTTGCCGAATCTGGGCGGCAACATCAAGTGCGGCAATTCGCTCATCGGCTCGGATTTCTACAACGGCAAACAAATGAATCTGCTGGACACGGAAGAAGCGCAGCGTGTCAACGTCTTTGACTGGCAGGCCGAGTTTCCGGAAATATTCAAAGCGGGCGGTTTTGATGCAGTGATTGGGAATCCACCTTATGGTGCAACTTTTTCACGTACTGATCAAGATTATCTTCAAATTCATTATCAACAAGCTCAAAAGTTTCCTGATAGCTATTGTTACTTTATTGTAAAAGGCTCACAATTATTAAGGCATGAAGGGTTTATGTCGTTGATTGTACCTAATACATTTTGCGATATTGAAAGTTGTAACGACTTTAGAAAATGGTTACTTACTTCTAAATCTATTGAATCGATTTGGCAGACTGGATGGGCATTTAAAGCCGCCATTGTTGATACAGTGGTCTTTATTTTACGAAACTCAAAACCTAGTTTACATGCCAATTTAAAAATGCGCGTTGAAGGCAAAGAGTATTCTAGAAAAAATTCTGAGTTCTTGGAAGATAGTCTTTTTAAGATTGATTATAGAAACAGTATCGAAGACAAAAATATCTTATTGAAAACAATTCTGCAACCGAATCTTGGATCATTGGCGATTGTAAAAGCGGGTGTCAAGCTTTATGAAAAAGGTAAAGGAAACCCGCCGCAGACAGAAAACACTTTGATAGAGCGTCCTTATACAAAGGTAGATGAAGCTGTAGATGGGTGGAAACTATTATATCGAGGTGAGAACGTAAAGCGCTACCATTTTAAAAAATCAAGGGAAGCTGTAAATTATGGACCTTGGTTAGCTGCGCCGAGGTCTGAGGATTTGTTTACAAGTCCAAAGATATTAATGCGCAGAACGAGTGATAAACTTTTTTCCTGCATAGATTTGAATTCATCAGTTTGTGTAAATTCATGTCATGTAATCAAATTCAGAAGTGAACAAAACAAGTTATCATATCAGTACATCCTTGGTCTACTGAACTCACGTTTATTGCAGAAAATATTTGAAATACATAATCCGCAAATGGTCGGGAAAGTTTTTGCGGAGGTCAAAGTAATTTACGTGGAACGTCTGCCCATCCGCACTATCGACTTCAACAAACCTGCTGAAAAGAAAATTCATGAAAACATGGTTCAACTAGTCGATCAGATGCTTGCCTTGCACAAACAACTGCCGGAAGCCAAAACCAGCCACGAACAAACCTTGATCCAGCGCCAGATTGACGCGACCGATCGGCAAATTGACAAACTGGTTTATGAGTTGTATAGCCTGACCGAAGAAGAAATCGCCATTGTGGAGGGGCAATGAAAATAGAACAAGGGGTAGAACAAGGGGTTGCAACCCCTTGTTCTCAGATGGTCTGTTGCCTCTATCAATGGAGAAATGAATAAGGGAAGTTAAATATTATGCCGGTCTATTTACAAATATTTCTGCTGTTTATCGCTTTTATTGTCTTTGTCGTTTTAGCCATGTATGTCGGAGGCTTGGGCGTACGGCGGATGTGCTTTAAGATTATCGCCGAAATGGAAGAGGCTAGAGCCTTCAGCGCCGCCCAGGCGATCAAGCTTCAGGAAGAACGGAAAAATATTTTTCGCGTGGGTGCGGGTAATATTCGCCCCAAAGCGCTGCACATCCTTCTTACCGACAAAATAGTTATAAAAACCGGCAGCGGCAAATATTATCTGGACAAAGATAAACTGGCACAGGCCAAGAGCACGATTGGCAAAAAATGATTCCGGGAGAAGCAAGATGCAATACAATCCTTGCATGAAACATAAACTTATTCGTAACTCCGTGCGGCATTTCGCGGAAACTGAACTTGAACCGGTTGCCGCAGAAATCGACCGCAACGCTACCTTTCCCCGGAACATTATCGAAAATATGAGGCCGCTCAATTATTTCGGCCTGCAGGTACCCAAAAAATACGGTGGTGCAGATCTGGATTCAATCAGCGCGGCTATTGTTGTGGAGGAAATTTCCCGCGTTTGTGCCGCTGTCGGCCTTTGCGTAACCGTGCATAATGGCGTGGCCGTCTATCCTTTACTTAAATATGCGACACAAGAGCAGAAAGAAACCTATCTGCCAAAGCTTGCCAGTGGTGAACTTCTTGGCGCTTTTAGCCTGACGGAGGCCAATGCCGGCTCCGATTCCGGTAGCGTGGAAACAACCGCTGTAAAGAGCGGCAATAAATATATCTTAAACGGCACAAAAATTTTTGTTACCAACGGTGGAGTTTGCGATCTGGCCTTGATTTTCGCCCTTACCGGTTCCGGTCAAAAACATCCGCTAAGCAGCGTTTTTATTGTAGAGAGCAATTACCCTGGTTTTTTGCGTGGTGAATTGGAAGACCTTTGCGGCATGCGCGCCAACCCGGTTTCCTCACTTTTTTTTGAAGATTGCCCTGTACCCGAAGGTAACTTGTTGGGAAAATCAGGCGAAGGCATGAAAATAGGCCTCGCTACTCTGGATAATGGCAGAATAGGTATCGCGGCGCAGGCACTTGGCATTGCTCAGGGTGCCCTGGAGGCGGCCGTCAAATATGCCAAAGAAAGACAGCAATTTAAAAAGCCCATCGCCTCTCTGCAGACTATCCAGAATTACATCGCGGATATGGCCACCGAACAAACAGCCGCGAGACTCCTGCTTTACCATGCCTGCTCGCTTAAAGATCAGGGAGCGCCTTTTGGATGTGAGGCATCAATGGCCAAACTTTATTGCAGCTCAGTTGCCGCCAAAACAACATCTCTTGCCGTGCAGATTCACGGTGGTTATGGTTACAGCAAGGAGTACAATGTAGAGCGGTATTTCCGCGATGCAAAAGTGACTGAAATTTATGAAGGAACCAGCGAAATCCAGCGCATGGTCATAGCGCGCTCGGTACTTTCGCGACTAATATTGTAAAAATTATGTTGAATGTTATTGTGTGTATAAAACAGGTGCCTAGAGTAACCGAGTTGCCCTGGGATGAAAAAAGTGGCACTCTCAGGCGAGATCTTGCCGCAGGTATGATTAATCCGGCCTGCAAGCATGCCCTGGAAGCGGCGCTGCAAATTCAAGAGAAAATCGGCGCGATGGTCACAGTGCTGACAATGGGACCGCCTGCCGCCGAAGAAGTCTTACGCGAAGCTCTGGCCATGGGGGCCAATCGGGGGATTCTGATTTCTGATAAACGTTTTGCCGGTTCCGATACTTACGCCACTTCCTTCTTTCTGGCTACTGCCATTAAAAAGGAGAGTCCGCACTATGACCTTATTCTTTGCGGTGCTTATACCTCAGACAGCGAAACAGCACAGGTAGGTCCCCAACTGGCGGAAGAACTTCAAATACCTGCCGCGGCTTACGCGGAAAACATGGATATTAAAGGCAGCATACTGCGTGTACGCAGGATTGTCGATAATTTCCGCGAAACACTGGAAATGGAATTTCCGGCGCTGGTCACTGTTTCCATGGAAAAATACCTGCCGCGCTACACAACACTTGCCGGATTGGAAAACGCTTTTGTCGAGGGCAATATCTACACCTATGATGCCGATGCTCTGGGGATAAGCGATCCTGCAATCGGGCGGCAATGTTCCCGCACACGAGTACGCAAGGTATATTTGCGCAAAGCCCAGAAGGAAAATGTCATTTTGACGGGAACAGCGGCAGCTGTGGTTGGCGATTTTCTTAATAAATATGAAAACAAAATCAGCGCCGCCATCGGCAAAACAATAGAGGAAAAAGAGCCGGGCAATGACTAAAAAACAAAAAAGCATCTGGGTGTTCGGCGATTACCGCAATTACTTTCAAAATCGCGTGACGCTGCAACTGCTTTCCAAAGCAGTTGACCTGGCTCGCATAATTTCGGCGGAAGTATGCGCTGTTGTTTTCGGGCATGAAGTTGATGAATGGATTATGGAATACACAGCGCACGGTGCGGACAGGATTCTGGTAATTGACCATCTCTCACTCAAAAGCTACAGCACAGAAAACTATCTGGCGCTAATTGAAAAACTGGCGCGGGAAAGAGATCCGGAGATCATCCTGATTGGCGCAACTGATTTTGGCCGGGAATTTGCGCCGAGGCTAGCCAAAAGACTCAACACTGGATTGTCTGCTGATTGTGTGGGGCTGGACATTACAGATGACGGCTTACTGCTGCAAATCGCGCCCTCTTTTGGCGGAAATATGCTGGCAGAAATTGTGACAGAGATTTATCGCCCACAGATGGCCACAGTGCGCCCCGGAACTTTTAAGGAAATACCCCACAATTATGAAAGAAAAGCAATCGTTGAGCGTCTGCCGCTTATGGAGAAGCTGTCTAAATCCCGCATACGGCTTATTGAATATGAAAGGGCTGTCGTCAGGGAACATACGATAGAAAATGCAACAGTAATTGTTTGCGGAGGCCGGGGATTGAGCAATAAGAAGAATTTTAAAAAGCTCGACGAATTGGCCAAACTTCTGGGGGGCGATGTCGGTGCTACAAGACCGGTTGTCTATGCGAACTGGGCAGATCATAAGGCTCTGGTTGGACAGGCAGGCAAACACATCAAACCGAAAATACTTTTTTCATTCGGTATCAGCGGCGCGATTCAACACACAGCCGGGTTAGGAGAAGCCGATTTCATTATCGCCGTCAATAAAAACCCACAGGCAACCATGATGAAAATGGCCGATGTGGCCATTGTGGCCGACGCCAGTGACTTGCTAGGCTCGCTGATCAAAGAGTTGAAAAAGAGAATAAGAGACTGAAAAGTATAGCCCGCACATGTTGGGTTAAAAAGGGAGACAGCCATGATTAATTTTAAAAATATTTTATATCCCATTGATCTGGACTCGGATAATTTTTCATCTTTAATAAAGGCTTTAGAGTTTGGACAAATATTCAACTCCCAAATTCATATACTGTATATTAATGACAGCCAGGCCGGTTATCGTCATCCGACGGACCATGAAGACGCTGTAGCCCTGAAGGTTAGAGAAATTGCCCCTGCCGAATTATTGGAACAGGGAAAGATTATATATGCAGTTTCCAAGGGTGATCTCGATTCCGAAATCGTAAAATATTCTGAAGAGAATAATATTGATTTAATAATAACCGGACATAAACGCAGAAATAAATTGTATTACGCTTTGTTTGATAGCCCTGACGAGGATATTATTGAGACTATCAATTTGCCAGTGCTGGTATTTCCCGAAAATGAGTAATTGCGAAAAGGACTTCTAGTTTGAGACTTTTGAAGAGAAAATGGAGATGGCTTGGTAATATTTTGCCGGTAATTGTTTTATTGTCTATTCTCCCGTCGATTGCCATTGCCGGCACGGAAGCAACAATTGTAGACCATAACAATATTGGTTCTATCTTGCCACTGTGGTCAATAATTCCCTTTGTTGGAATTTTACTCTCCATTGCTTTAATGCCTCTGCTTACTCCGCATTTCTGGCATCATCATTTCCCCAAAGTGGCCGCATTCTGGTCACTGGCTCTGGCCATTCCATTTTTATATTTTTTTCAAGGCACTGCCGTTTACTCGATAGCTCATATTTTTCTTGCTGACTACATACCTTTTATTATTCTCTTGTGGGCGCTATTTACTGTTTCTGGAGGCATTTATATAAAGGGCTCATTGAAAGGCACCCCGGCGGTTAACTTCGTGCTGCTTCTTATCGGAACGCTTCTTGCCTCCGTTATCGGGACTACCGGGGCTTCCATGCTTTTGATCCGACCGATATTGCGATCAAATTCCTGGAGAAGATATAGAGTTCATACAATAGTATTTTTTATTTTTCTTGTCAGCAACATCGGCGGTGCGCTTACACCGCTTGGTGATCCGCCATTATTCCTGGGTTTTTTGCATGGAGTTCCCTTTTTCTGGACGCTAAATTTATTTCCCCAGATGGCTTTTGCCAGCGCGTTCCTTCTTTTGTTTTATTTGATCATGGATTTCTACTGGTATAAAAAAGAAAACAAATCAACGCTACAGCAATCTGAAGTTGAGCCATTAAGAATTGAAGGGGCGCGAAACTTTATCTTTCTTGCCGGAATAATCGGCGGAGTTTTATTTAGTGGAATGGTCAGTATGGGTGAGGTTAATATTTTCGGCATTTCTCAAACTATAGAAAACTTGATTCGAGATGCGATCTTGGTCGCCATGGGATTTTTGTCACTTATATTTACGAGACCGGAAACAAGAAAAGGGAACGATTTTTCATGGGCTCCCATTGCGGAGGTGGCCTATTTGTTTGCGGGCATCTTCATGACAATTATTCCCGCGCTGGCTATTTTGAAAGCGGGCGAAAATGGAGCCCTTGCATGGCTGATAAAATCAGTCAGTGCGCCTGCCCATTATTTCTGGGCGGCAGGAATTCTTTCCAGCTTTCTGGATAACGCCCCAACTTACCTGACCTTCTTTAATAGCGCACTGGGCAAGTTTTATCCCGGTATGCCCGAAGCTCAAGCTGTTGCCAGCCTGATTGTGGACAAAATTCCTTACCTCATGGCCATATCAGCAGGCGCTGTCTTTATGGGGGCAAATACCTACATCGGTAATGCCCCCAATTTTATGGTCAAATCCATTGCCGAGGAAGCAGGTGTGAAGATGCCCAGCTTCTTTGGCTATATGTTTAAATATTCCATACCCATCCTTGTGGTCTTATTCATTGTCATGACTCTTATCTTCTACTAATGAGATATTAATTTCATTGACTTACCAATCTATTTTTCTTATATTGTCAATTAATATAGGGGTGTGCTTATGGGAAAAAAGGAAATCATTGAAATTATTCGCAGCAGTAAGCCGGTGTTGGAATTACATTATGGAGTACAGCGGCTTGGACTATTTGGGTCTTACGTCAGGGAGAAGCAACGCAAGAGAAGTGATATAGACATTCTCGTCAAATTCAACCGCGACATTGATCTTTTCGAATTTGTTGATCTTCGTGAATATCTGGAAAATCAACTAAACTCCAAAGTTGATCTGGTTATGGAATCAGCTCTTAAGCCTAATCTTGGAAAGCGCATACTCGCCGAGGTCGAATATGTATAAAAAGAGAGAAGTGTATGATTATATCCACGATATATTGATTGCAATATCAGATATTGAAACGTTCACCAAAGACATGTCTTTTGACACATTTGCGCAGGACAAAAAAACCATCAATGCGGTTATTCGAAGCCTGGAAATCCTCGGAGAAGCCACTAAACGAATACCAAATTCCGTTCGTCAAAAGTATCAGGATATTCCATGGAATAAAATGGCCGGTATGCGAGATGTTCTCATTCATGATTATATGGGCGTTGATTTGAAAACTGTATGGAAAGTTACGCAGGAACGGTTGCCGGAACTTAAACCATTGTTGGAAAAGCTACTCATAATACATGACAACTAATCATTAACGCTTTGTTAATATTTGGGTTATTTAAATGCACGTTAGGTAGGTAAGCGAAGGCAAAGCCCACATGTTTGATTGTTAAGATGACGTAATTGCCGCAATTATGGATGGTAAAATATGGGGTGCTGACGTCCGCTTCAACTGGCACAATTTTTAAGGACTGATACAAATTTTAAGAATGTGCTGCTATCATCCTTAGCAGCCGGGCTATCATGGGCAACCGACAATATTTTCTGAGCATAGAATGTTCATGACACTTAAACATGGGATGAGGCTTTATAGGCGTAAATGAAAGTGTGGAGACAAACATAGCTGAAATAAAGCATCCTGCGATTTTTGCGATAATACATCATTTTAAACGGTAATCCTTGTTGACTGTTGTCGTCAAAATTTAATTATGACGATGAGTACATGATTAGAACTAATAATCATTGACCATGATAAATTAGTATTGCGAAGCATTTGGTTGTAGCTGGACAACTTTTCCATATTTTACCCAACTAGGCTTTTGGGCTTAATTACCACAAAATACCCACTGGCAAGCGTTCAATAATATTTGATTTTATAACACATTTATTTCTTTTCATTTTTTTTGAATTAATATAGGATTACACGAAATATCGGGAAATACCAACTTGGTATATTAATTGTTGGGTAGGATCATTCTATGGAAATGGATTTATCAAAAAAGTACCAAAATAAAAATAAGCATTAATACTATCAAAAGGAGGGTACCATGAAAAACAATACCTTATCAAAAATCATGCGTCAGGCAACAGCCTACATCCTATCACTGATCATCATTCTTTGTTCCGCCGCTACCGCAATCGCCGGAGGAAAAGGCGACGGTGGATGCACCATCGCACCCAAGGTACCGGCTTATGCAGCTTCGACAAGTGACAAGGCTTACGGCCATTTCGAAGAAATCGGCGAATGCTTTGTCGGGATTACTACGAGGGGCATCTTTAAGCCTGAGTTCATATTCGAAGAAGAGAATGGCCGAGTTCATATCGCCGGTTTTACAAATAAGGAGGAGAGCGGCATGTATATAACGGCCTGGGTCAATTCCGCTGATATCGCAAGGTTCACATACGAATGCGGATGTGGGAGCAGTAAGGAGTCTCGTGAGAATTGTACGCCATTTTCCGGAATTTTTAGCTTTGTCTATAACACCTGCTACAAGGAAGCAAGAGACAAGAAAAGGGCCGAGATCCTCAAGCAGGGCGTGGCGGCATCGGTCGTTGCTCCAGTCGCCGAAAGTAGTGTAAACACAAAGAACGACGAGAAGGCTCTTCGTAACGAAGATATCATCTCCCTCGCAAAGGTCGGACTGGATGACAACTTGATCATCACCAAGATCAAGACAGCCAAGTCAGTCGATTTCGACATTTCCACCACAGGTCTCGTAGCCCTAAAGGCAGCTAAGATCTCGAACGCTGTTATTGACACTATGATGAAACGGGTCGAAAAGTAAGGGCATCTTTATAGCTCTCAAGTGGAAAGTGTTGAGTTCCTCATTTCAATTTACTCAATGGGAATGCGATGTGATATCCCGCGAGAGGTGCACACATCCGCTTTTGCTAAATTAAATAAATAGTGACGATTCGATTTAATTATTGCCAAACCTCCAGCCGATCGCAAGGCTCGCGTTTTGTGTAGCATAGGAAGTTACACAGACATCTGGATATCCTCAAAAACTCCCAAAATTATTTCTACGCGGGGGATATTTTTCTCTCTTGACACTGATCTTTAATTGGTAGCACCTTGCCCCGGCTACCTGGTGCCTTGAAATATTCCTATCACTAGCCCTGTTGTCGCTGGGCTCTGACCCATGCCAAATCCGCCCCCAACTGCTTTGCCGGTTGGTCCTAATACTACCCCTCTCAAGTCTTTCGTTGAAGATGATCCAAGTGTTGCTCCGTCAATTTTCCATTGTCCATTCGCATTGCCAATAAAGGTACTGGATGATCCGGAAGCCGTTGCCGTAGCACCACTGATTGATGCGCTATGTCCACCGCCAGAAATGGACATATTTATGTTATTTAGAGATCTTGAAGCAAAATTAACGTTTGCGCTAAATGATCCTGCCATATTTGCACCACCTGTATTTGTCCAATATGTTCCATTCGCAGTACCACTATATGTTCCTGAAACATTATGAGCTATAAGATCATTCATCTGTGCATTTGTTGTGGGATCCCCTCTTAAATAGAAGCCTCTGTTATTGACATAATAGTTAGTTCCACCCGCTTGCATGGCACTGTTTTGCAACCAATACCCCCAGCTCATGTAAGAATTATTACCTAATTCATGCATGTCGATGGACACAGGTATTCCAACCGTGACGGCTCCTGTAGAAGTTTCTAAAGCGGTGATTTGTGGGGGACTCGAGATGCCATTTACGGTCATGACTCTACTGCTATTGTAACTAGGCACTCTAGTGCCGGATGCGGCAAAATACGTAGGCCCAAGAGTGCTGTAAACATCTTCTAAAGTTCCACTTTTTGTCAACATGCATGACATATGCCCCCAGTAATTCCCCTGTGAGGTAAACGGAGGGTTTTCATCAACGGCTTTTGTTGTCTGGGTTGGGGCCACGCAAGCGTTTTCCGAAGATTCTTTTATTCCGAGAGATATTGTCGGGGCTTGGGCTATTGGAATGCCAAAAGTCATATTCCACACATCAGATGTCATGTCCTTAAGTTTTGCCAGTAATCCTTGAGAGTTCAAATTTGCCTGTGGCGGCGATGTTGCAGTATTAGTTTTCATAGCCGATTGTATATTATTTTGAAGTTTTGCCTCCGATTGTTTGTCGCCAGAAAGCATAAATGCTGCATAAGTATTTAGTTCATTATCGCTTGGAGTTCTTCCAACTTTTTCTTTAAAAACATTAATTACATACTTGGCTGCTTGATTTTTCTTATCCTCAAATACCGTTACCTTTTCTTGAACAAACTGTACCCCAGTCTGCGTTCCTGTAAATTTACCTTCTTGTTCTTGGGTTGTCCCATTATTGTAAGTTATCTGGCGCTCTCTAATAGTACCACCTTTCACAATTTCTTTTGTTTCATCATTATAAACAGCCTCTCCGCGAGCGTTTGAATCAACAATTGTTAGGACATATTCACCAGTCTCTTTGCGTTCTACCCCAGTGACAAGTGCTACGTGACCGACTCCGTTGGCACTATTTGGCATTATCAGAGCAGCACCTACTCTGGGAATAGCGTCAACCGCAAAACCATTATTTTTCAAGAGATCTATCATGTTTTTCGGGTTTTTAAATGCGACTGATTCGCCTAATTGCTTTAAGTCTTCACGGCTTGCCTTTACAAAGTCTACACATTGTCCCACTCCGATCTTATTCTCTTTGCCAACTTCTACAGGTATGCTATAAGAGATGGTAAAATTCACATTGGTATTAAGTGGAGGTGAGGTCTGAGCCAGAGCCAATCCACTTCCGGTATATAAAATAATGATCATAAGGATAACAGTAAAAGTCGTGCAGGTGATCGATCGATCTTTATTCATAATCTTTTCCTCCATACTATCTTAAAATTTTCTGTAATGACCTGTTTGGCTGCATTTGTGGAATGCAACATTCTTAAAATTTTAATCCAATGTTGAGCATATAAGTCGTCTGATCATAGGTATAAAGGTCTGCGTTTGATTGATTCTTCACATAGGTGAATGCAAAAGATGCGAAAAAATATTTGAAGAACTCCTGACTCAACACGGCAGTGAAGCTGTCTTGTCTATCTATACGGTCATCGCTGTAAAGAAGCGGTGCGTCTTTATAGCTTTTTTCTGTTCGCTGATACCTGGCAAAGAATTCTGTTTTAGTCGGAAATCTTGTAAAATATGATACTCCGTAATAGGGTGCCGTATAGGTGAATCTTTTGGTCTCTGCGTCAGAAAATGTGTAGCCCGCCAGGAGGGAAATGATGTGCTGCCGGTCGAAGAAGTAAAACGATGGCGCAATCTCATATGATTTGCTTATATTGTTCAAATCTGAGTTGTTTTCGGAATAATAATTTTCTTTAGCATAGGAAAACTGGCCCTTCAGGCTGAAATACTGGCCGAAAAAATGTTCGTAGTTAGGATCAACGTGGTAGACATAGGAAAGACGTTCGTGTCCGTAATTCTTTTCCGTATATCCAATAGGCACCTTTACAATATCCTGACGGCTTGTCCACCAGGGACCGGTTGTTACATCCAGTGCGCCGTAGCTGAACTGGGAATGGCTGAGATAGTTTTTGTAGTAAAGGTCGGCGGTGCTGTTCCACATGAGGCCGTAATTTTTTATATCATAAAGTACATTTCCAGAAATGCTGGTGACCGAAGCCCAATCATTCGTTTTGGTTGATTCATTATTCAGGGTGAGGGTGCCGCCGATCACGGCCAGGTCTCTGTTACTGGGGCCTCCGTTGATGTTGTCATCCCACATCATTCCCTGGGAAAATCTGACATTCCAGGAAACCCTTTTCGTTTTCTCTTCAATGGCTGCCAGTAACTGATCAATGTTTTTCTGAACCGGCTCCGGCGGGGTGGAAGCTTTAACTATTTCCAGTTCTTTTTTTGCTTCCTCGTAACGAGCAAGCTCGAAATAGGCGACAGCAAGTTCCAACCTTACCCGGTGTAAATTCGGATCAACGACCAACATCTTTTTGAATTTTTCTACGGCAAGATTGTGTTCCCCCACGTTCATGGCGCTTGTTCCAAGCCACCAAAGAACGCTACTGGTTTCAACTTGGTCGGCTATTTCTTTGAAGATAGGCAGGGCTTGGCCAAACTTTCTCTGGTCGTATAACTTTACAGCCTCTTCAAGTTTCTTATTGAGCTCACTGACTTTTTCCGGACTCATTTTTTGGAACTTCTCAACATTCTCCTTGTCAAGCTGCTGGTTATTGATTGTGCCCGTCTGGGTTTCCAACGGAGTCGACACTGAAGGCGGTCGGTCTATTGGCTGAGCTAAAATGTTGATGGGAAAGAAGAACGTGATGAGAAAAAGGGGAAGTACCCAAACGTGTGATGCAATTCGTAAATGCATAAAACACCCTCCATTAATATTATACACATCTCTCGCAGGTGAAGCGTGTGCCTACGCTTCACCTGATAACAGAACCGTCTTATTCAATAAACAGAGTGACTAGGCATAATAGAACCTATGCCTAGTCACCTCAAAGTTAATACTTTCTGGTGAACAAAAACCATCATCTCCGTAGTAGGCATCAAACTCGTCCGATTTAATCAATCTTTAAAATGTATAAGTCAAACCTAAAGTGACAATACTTGCCCTGTAGTCAGCAACGGAATAAATAGCGTCGCCTGCGCTGCCAATAGTCGGTTTACTAGCCAAGTATTTGTAGCCGATACCCACGCCAAAGTTCGGGGTTATGTCAAAATCCAAACCGGCCAGAAACTGGTAAGCGAATGCACCCCCTGATCCACCTTTTATTACATTATTCTGACCAGTTGTTATATCTCCTATCTTGACATAACTATAACCCAGGCCGCCCCCGAAATAAGGATGGAATCTGCCTTCCGGATAACGCGCCTTTAAATTTACAAAACCGGCATGTATGTTAACAGTGCCATCGAATGTTGTGGCCCCCGAAGGACTTGCAACTGCTTTATCTTTATCAAAAGTATGATAAATATAGTTATACTCCAATTCCACAGCCAGGATTCTGTTGGTAAAAGGGGTGTTCCAGCCTACCTTGACGCCGCCAAGGTAGCCATTATTTAATGTTGTATCATAGTTGTTCCAGCTACCATCATTCGGGTTAGATAAGTTCAGCTTCGCGGGTATAACATAACCGCCGGAGATGCCCACATAGATACCTGTGTTCTCAGCAGCAAAAGCTGCCTGCGAAAACAACACTAGCAACGCAGCCGCTACAAACAAAACAATCTTTTTCATAAAGCCTCCGATAGTTAGAATTTTTTACTGCTATTAACTTACTAATCAGTTACAAGATCAACATGAAAATCTTATCGGTTCATTATTGCCGATTCATTCAAAGCAAGATTAAAATCGTGGTCAATCATAATTGGTGACCTTACATTAACGGTAGCTGTAGGTTAAATACCAGATATTTTAAGTAAGTCAAGCAATAATAACGATTATATACGGTTTAATAATAACATTAATCCGTATAAATACGTCATTATGAAAAAGATTAAAGACCAACATAGCATTCTTCTAGGCAGGCGTATCCGGACACTGCGAACAGCCAAAGGATTGACTCAACAGGAACTGGGGCACCGAGCAGATGTGGATTATAAATTCATTGGCGAAATTGAACGCGGCAATATGAATCCATCATTTAAGGTGCTGGTTAAGATTGCGACAACTTTAGATGTTGAACTTCCGGAAATTCTGCGCTTCGAGCGAGAAATATCAGATCAAAAAGAATTGGAAAGCCGCATTGCGAAAATTATTAAAACGTTGTCGGTTGAAAAATTACAAAATGTTTTGATGCTACTTCGCATTATTTATCCGATACGATAAATAAATAGCTTAAATTAATAATCCGTACTTTGCTAGTGTCTCTTTTATATCCTTTGTCCGGCCTTCATTGCTATCGGCCAGTCCTTGCTCAATCACTTCGCGGACGTACATCGCGCGCAGCAAATCATCCCATGTAGCATTTTGCGGCATCCGGTCTATCAATTAGTACTCAAACTTCATTTCCCCGCAAAGTTAGAGTATTTTGCTCTCAGGAAATATCCCTTGAACATGATGTCGAAAGCGGATATAGCCTGATTATCGAAAATTAAAAAAGCTTTAAGGAGTTGAAAGTAATGGCTGCAACACTGCGTAAGTCTTTAAAAACAATAGAGGATTACAAATCTACAAATCCTCATTACACAGATCTTTTGGAAATATTGGGAGAAATTTTAATTCTGCGGGAACAATACCGTCACAACATGCAAAGCTCGATTTTCACGGTAAATGAAAATGTGATCAGCCAAAAAATGGAGGGAGGGCTGCCTCTGATCGACTTTACAGGCAACAAATATGATTTAGTCCGACCAAAGGAATACTTTTATTCTTTAATTTCCATTGCCGAAAAAAGAATGCCTGAAGAATCAAAAAATATTATCAAAATTATTAACGATAAGCAATTCGACTGGGAGAAAATGGTCCGTGCTTCATTTGACCACACGCAAGAAGAGCCGATAGTAGAAAGCCTGAAACCAGGCTCTGAGTCTGAAGATCAGCTGGATTTAATTGATCTGTTTCTTGAAGAAAGCCTAAGGCCGGAATTGGAATGCGTTGCCGAGAAATACGGGCAGGTTGTAGATAAATCGCACTGGACGGAAGGATACTGTCCTATTTGCGGCAAAGAACCAAAGATCGGAGAAATTCGAAACGGAGATGAAGGAGAACGGTATCTCTTTTGTCATCAATGCGGATTTAAATGGTATTTCCGGAGGATTAAATGCCCTTTCTGCGGCAACGAAGAACAGCATTCGCTGGCATATTTCGCGGTAGAGGGTGAAGAGCGCTATCGGGTGGATGTGTGCAATAAATGCCGGCGTTATATAAAAATGGTTGATTTACCTGATACCACTGAAGAAGTTGACCTTGATGTCGAGGATATTGCCACCTTGCATTTGGATATGATAGCCTATGATGAAGGCTACAACTAGAAACCATTTCGCTTTCTTTGGCTAACTTTGTTGGCTGCGTCGTCGGTTTCCTCAACGTATGTATAATACGTCTCGTCTCCTCCTTCTTGCCGCCTCGTTATCCTTTGAAATCGAAATGGTTTCAAATATTTGAGTTGCCGTATTCTCTGCCCATATTGAAGGCATCGATATTTTTGTCTTTGGTTGGCGCGGGTACTGAATCTAAGATAGACTTTCGCAGCGCGTCGGCATGAACCAGATTTTCTACCGCGCAAAGGAATCCCAGCATAACTATATTAGCCATCATTTTGGTCCCCAGTTGTTCGGCAAAGCGCGTCGCGGGAATATTATACAGCTTGAAATTGTTCTCGCCTTTTTTGGTATGGACAAGGTCTGTGTCCCAAATGAGCGTGCCATCCGGGCGCAATGATTTGATGTTTTTCGTATAGGCTTCCTGACTCATGCAGACAAGAATTTCCGGCTGTTCAATACAGGGGAAAAGAATCTCCTCCGGACCGATAATTACCTGACTTGTGCATGCACCTCCTCGCGCTTCCGGGCCGTAGTTCTGAGTCATGGTGGCATGTTTGTGATCGAAGATAGCCGCGGCTTTTCCCAAAATATCACCGGCCATAACAATCCCCTGACCGCCGAAACCGGTTATTAAAATATGCCTTTCTTTTTGAGTTTTCATCTGGCTCACCGTTCTTTCTGGTTATCGGGATGCATGCGCCAATTCGGCATCTGGTGTCGATTGGCATTCTCATAATGATCCATGAATGTCGGCCTTTCAATATCAACAAACTTGCCTACGACTATTTCTTTATCAATATCCATGGAGGCATCCTTCGGATCAATATCACCGCGAATAACCGATCGGCCGTGATAAAATTTCAGCATCTCGAGCGCGCTGCCCATTCTGTTGCGGCGACCGAATGACGAAGGACAGGGTGTAATAACTTCGACAAAAGTAAAGCCCCGTTTTTGCATGGCCTCCGTAATTGAACTGCGCAGCGACCGAACCTGCATAGCCGTCCATCGGGCTACATAAGTCGCGCCGCAGGCGGAAGCAAGATAGCAAAAATTGAAAGGCTCTTCCGGCGAACCATTAACCGTTGTTGTGGTTTTAGCGCCCAGCGGCGTGCTTGGCGCCTGCTGGCCTCCGGTCATGCCATAATTTAGATTGTTGACACAGATCACGGTAATATCCACATTCCGGCGGGCGGCATGAATGAAATGATTGCCGCCAATGGCAAAAAGATCGCCATCGCCGGATACGACGATAACTTTAGTATCCGGTCTGGCCAATTTCAGGCCGGTGGCAAAAGGAATGGCCCGGCCATGGGTTGTGTGAAAAGAATCAAGCTTGATATAACCGGCCATACGCCCTGTGCAACCGATTCCAGAAACCATGGCTATCTGATTAGGATCCCAGCCGGTATTTTTAATGGCGGCAAGAACTGCGCCGAAAACGGTGCCGATACCACAACCGGGACACCAGATGTGCGGAATTCTTTCGGTTCGCAAGAGCGAATCCATTGGATGCGGCGGAATATTCTTTTGCGTTGTCATGCTTTCCCCTTTGCGGCCTTATCAATTGCGGCGAAAATCAAATCAGGATGAATAATCGCGCCGCCATAATTAGATACAAGCGAAACCGGACAGGCGCCTCGGGCGGCACGCTCCACTTCCAGAACCATTTGACCGCCGTTGATCTCCGGCATAATCAATGCCCGCGCTTGAGGCGCAATGGAACGAATTAATTCTTCCGGAAACGGCCAGATAGTTTCGAGCTTGATTAATCCTGCCTTAACCCCCTTTTTTCTGGCATCGCGCACTGCTTGCATGGCGGACCTGGCGCTGATGCCGTAGGCCACAACGATCACTTCCGCGTCATCTAAAAAGAGGTTTTTCGTGCTGATGATTTTTTCGCGGTTATTGCGGATTTTCCCCACCAGGCGTTTGACCATATTTTCCTGTCCTTTGGCATCCATAGATGGATAGCCGCGTTCATCGTGGGTAAGTCCAGTTATATGAATACGATAGCCGTCACCGCAGTTGGCCATAGGAGCGATGCCATCGGCATCCGCCTTATACGGGAGATACTCTTCGCGGGAAACCGTGGGCTTGCGTCTGTCGATAATTTCAATTTCTTCCTCGCTCGGTATAATCACCCTTTCATTCATGTGACCTACCACTTCATCAGCCAGAATGATCACAGGAATTCTAAACTGTTCACTGAGATTGAAAGCGCGTATCGTAAAATCAAACATTTCCTGAGGGCTTGCCGGTGACAGAGCAATTATTTCATAATGGCCGTGCGAGCCCCAGCGCGCCTGCATCATATCGCCCTGAGCCACAAGAGTCGGCAAGCCCGTACTGGGGCCGGCACGCTGGACGTTACAAATCACGCAGGGCGTTTCCGTGCAAATACCCAGGCCGATGTTTTCCATCATCAAAGAAAATCCCGGGCCGGATGTGCTGGTCATGGACTTAACTCCTCCCCAGCTTGCGCCAAGAATTGCCGCCATAGACGCTATTTCATCTTCCATCTGAATATAGATGCCGCCTAATTCCGGCAGTCGTCGGGATATGGATTCGGCAACCTCTGTTGCCGGTGTTATGGGATAGCCGGCAAAAAAACGGCAGCCGGCAGCAAGCGCTCCCTCGCAGCAGGCTTGATCGCCATTGATAAAATGAGTTCCTGTTAATACCGCTTTTGCAAACAAAACAAGTCTCCTTTATGCATCAATCGTTTATGTCACTTAATGCCACGCTGTAAATGGCAAAATCGGGACAGAGAATTTCACAGAAATGGCAGTTAACGCATTTAGAGGCATCAACCACCTCGGGCAGGTGATAACCTTTTGTGTTGAAAACAGATGAAAAACTTAAAACCTGCCGTGGACAATTGGCAATGCAAAAGCCGCATCCCTTGCAACGGTCTTCAATCACGATGACATGGCCTTGCCGGCCTCTTCGTTTATCAGCGTCGGCTGATTGATTAACACTATATTGTTTCTTTTTTTGCATTATAACTCACTCCATCAAATGCCTGCAAAGGATGAAAGTTGGAATTATAAGAATAAAGAGTCTATGTCAAGGGAAAATGAAGGCGAATAATTACTGGCCTTTGGCCTTGATTCTGATATGATATGTTTATGGATTGTTATGGATAATATAAAAATCAATAATGTTATCAAAATTCTGAAAAAAGAGCTGGCTGTGGGCATCATGCCTGTTGTTTCTCATCTGGCGGAAGATCAGCACGATCCTTTTATGATCCTGATTTCCACACTCCTTAGCCTGCGCACCAAAGACGAAGTTACGGCCGTGGCAACAGATAGACTCTTTGCGCTGGCAGGAACTCCTGAAGAAATGCTGAAAGTCCCTCAGGCAAAAATCGCCCGAGCGATCTTTCCTGTGGGATTCTACAATGTCAAAGCCCGCACGATTCACTCGGTCTGCAAAGACTTGATTAAGCGCTTCCATTCCCAAGTGCCTGATGATCTCGATGAATTATTGAGCATCAAGGGAGTTGGCCGAAAAACTGCCAATCTGGTAGTGTCTCTTGCGTACGGCAAAGAAGGCATTTGCGTGGACACTCACGTTCATCGAATTTCCAACCGTTTAGGATATGTGAGAACAAAAATGCCGGATGAAACGGAATTTGCCCTGCGCGCCAAGCTGCCTCATCAGCATTGGATAATTTACAATACCATTATGGTCGCCTTCGGCAGAAAGACCTGCAAACCGGTCTCTCCACTTTGTTCTCAATGCAAGGTATTTAAATATTGTGATCGGGTGGGTGTCGTCCTCAGCCGCTGATAATATTTATACGCTTCAAATTTCATTTTGGCGCTGGAAAAATATGCGCGGTTGTTATATGGAAATTCCCAATTAATTGCCGGAGAAAAAAATGACAGAACTAATCTTTGATAAAAATGAAGACTGGGATAAAAGAACTCTCTGTATCGATGAGAGTTGCGTAGGAACAATTGGCCCTGATGGCCGCTGCCGCGAATGTGGGAAGCCTTTTGACGGTTCCCTGAATCCCGCCGCCGCTCTCGATAAAAATGAGGCGCAGGCCAAACCAGCAGATGATTTCAAAAAGAATGCCGACGATCCCGCCTGCGATGAGGAATGGGAAAAGAGGGTTTTGTGTAGCGATGAATCCTGCATTGGCACGATTGGTTCCAATGGAAAGTGTCGGGAATGTGGGAAACCTTTAGGGGACGCTGACGCTATTTCTTAAAGACGGATACAGAAATGAAGATCTAACAATTAATGTACAAACTTTGCTTTTCCCAAAGGTCAGGCTAAGCTATTCTTGAAAAAATTGAGATGTTCCTTCCATCCCGTGCCTGTCACCATGCTTTTGATATTTCGAATCATATCTTTATCCTTGTTTTTTTCCTCAACTGCAAGCTGTCCATAGGGGATTAGAAGATCATGAATCTTTTTCCTACTGTCTCTTTTTGGTCCATAGCTCCATCCGTCCATAAGTCTTTCAGCCATCCATCGGCGATGTTCCATCTCGGATAATTTTTCAAAAAATTCGGGATCGTTTGCAACTTTATCAAAGATTGATAAGTCCCGACCATCAAACCCAATGGAGCGAAGCTTAACCGATAGATGGTCAGCAGACCAGCGGTTTGCATCCTTCATAATTTCGTTCAAATCTTCCCACGCCGCGAGGGCAGTATTTTCTCTTTTTTTGGCGGGATAGAATTGGGGGTAGGTATCGTCAAGCATGTATGCATTAAGAATCAATATCTGCGCTTGTCCCGTCACTGAAAGCCTATCAAACGTTTTGTTTCGTAAATGTTTAGTTTTGGCAACTTGTCTTTTTATCTTTGGCGTTAAAACATCTCTGTGCTTCTCACAAAGACGATCGTAAAGATCAGGCTTCTTCATAATTTGATTAAGAGAATCTATAGGGTTTTGTTCATCAATATCCTGCATGATTGGAACATCCTGAACTACAGATTGCAACAAGCTAAGTGGCGTGCTTTTGGTAAAATCATCTTTCGTGAATAGAATCTGAGCATTGACGTATGCCGAATGAATGGCTTGCGCAAGCTCGTCCGTAATCTCTTCTATCAATACCTGATAGCCACAGGCAGCGTCATGTATATTGAAACCATGAATATTTTGATCTACTATAAATTGAGCTTCTTTTCCTTTTATAAGTTCTGATAGAGAAGAACGCATGCAGACTATTACCGGCGTGGCATCTGAACCAAGCACTCTGCGCACCCGGAGAGCAAGAGAAATACCAATTGAATCGTCATCCACAGCAATATATATGGCAACCGGTTGAAGGCCATCTGTGCCTATGATATTGGCTGATGACAACAGGCATTCCGGGTCACGGTCAACAAAATTTAAGCTGACGTCCGGTACAGCGAAAGAAGGTGGAGTTTTAGCATCACCATATAAAGCAATAAATTTTTCAAAACGTTCCTTTATATTATGGTCAACTATGGAAATTCCAAGCTTTGTCCACTGGGCATAATGACCTATGCGTGCAGCCTGCTTAACTATATTTTCGCCCATTATGCCAAAGCCTATAACCACAATGGGGATGGTATCGTTTGAGATATTTTGCCGGCCTGCATAAAAATCAGGAGGATATTTTTCAAACATCACTCTGGCAGAAGTTTCATAGACATTGAATATACCGGCATTAAAATAGTCATAAGTTTTTGCAAATAGTTCATGGCAGGCAAAAATGTTCCGCAGGCTTGATCTGGCAATATGCACATAACAGCGCAGAAAAATCTTTTCATCCACTTTGTGTCCGGCCTCTGCCAGATTTTTCGCCTGGTGAGCTATATTAATATTCGTGTTATCATCTCCGGAAACAGCGAATAAATACTTAGCCTCGGCAGTATTTGCTTCGTCCAGCACAACACCATCTGCTGCATCGCCAATCATCACCACGACATTCCGTTCCCTGCAACCTGCAATATCAGGATGATTCTTTTGTGCTTCTATAATAACTACCCTGAATCCTTTTTCTGTAAATATGTTCATAAGACGCATGCCTTTATCACCAAGGCCACAAATAACGATATGGCCGGAGGTCTGTTGCATACGAATCAAATCGTATTTTCCCCGAATTTGTTTCCAAAACCCTTGTATGGTTGCTAAGATGGTAGCGCATGCTGCTAAAAATTGAGCAATATTAAAGAGAGTATCTTGCTCAGAGGGCTTGCCAAGAAGTATTAAAAACAAACTGGCAATCGCTAATATTGCCGCAGCGATAAGCATAGATATAATCAGCCGCCAGGAATACTTTTGAATCCAGCGGCTAAAAAGTGTGAATTTGGAAATAGTGTGCTTTACCATGTTTTTGTTTTGGGCTTTCCCGTGATCATTGAGTAACACCAAAAATCAATGGCAGGTCATGCTCAGTATAATTACTCCCAATCAAACCACTCGTGTATATAAACGGATGAAGGTTGATCAAAGTAACGTCATTACCGACTTTCTTGAAATGGAGAGAAGCGCTGACAGCCTCATGCGGTTTTATGACAACTCCCTTGGTTCCGGCATCTTTACTTGTAATCTTCTTCCCGCCTTTGGAAAAATTCACGCCACCAACTTCGTAGCCCTTCCCCATCTTGTCGATCAATTTGGATCTCACCCATGATTTCTTGGTAATATCATACAGGGCAACACTCTTCTCCTTCTTAGAATTATTGCGTATCCTGATTGTCAAGGTGACGTCGCTTCCCTCTATTCGTATGCCGACAAATATAAAATCAACTTCACTGGCCCTGAGAGACGCAACATTGGGTTTGATCTCGGCTTTTTGCTCCGCCGCTTGTTCGGCCTCTGTATTCTCGCTTACAGCTTCCGTATTCTCGCTTATGGCTTCGGTTGACTCTCTTAAAAACGGCAACTTACCTTTCAGCAGTAATAACTGGTCTTTTGCCGCAGGAATAAAAATAAATACATCGGCAACTACAATTATGACAAAAATCACCGAAGCGACAATGAATATGGCCTTCTTATTGGCATTTTGCCATTTCCTGCCTATTTTTTCATGAAGCTGGCTAAATGCTGAAGGAGATGAATCTACAGACGGTTTGATGGGCTTTATTTTAGGAACATTTTCAGGCGCATTGCTGGCGGAGACTGTATTCACTGGTGCCACTGCATCATGTGTCGCTGGTGCTAATTCTTTTTCCGCAGGCCGTGAAGCTTTTGATTTAGGAACTGAATCCTGTTTTAGAGATATTTTCTCGCTATAACGTGTTAGTGTTTGATTTATACGTTCAGCAGCTTTTTCTATGCGGTCTTCTTTTCCCTCAAAAGCATCCAGCCAGTGTCTTCCTTGAAGTTCAAGCTTGATTGCGCCCTCCGGCAGTATATTTTCAATTCGGACAGGGATCACTAAAATATTCTCCTCATCGGCCATGGAAATTTCTTTTATAACCTGTCTGGATTTGTTTGATGCCGAAGAGAAGAGCAATACCATAGCGATTCCGGGATTGCCCTCAAGTGCTTCTATTATGCCATCTCTCCAGTTAAATCCCGGCAATAAATCTCTATGATCTATCCAGCATCTGATTTCTTTTCCCTCCAAATGATGAACAAGTGCATCGGCAATTTTTCTATCTTCTGAACAATAACTTACAAAAACGTCGTAATTCATTCCCCTCCTCCTTAAAAGATAAGCCTCACGGTCTTTTCGCCAACAATCATTTTTGCCTCAAGCATTTGCTCTTTTATGCCTTTGAAACATCCAGTTAAGCAAATCATCCTTCCGAAAACTTCTACACTTTGATATATAAACCACAATCTTTACTGAATTTCCAATGAAAATATTATTGTGAGTATTGAGGACTATTGTATTAACACCCAGTTGAACAATAGTTAAGAATTATAGTTTTACAAGTTGCGAAAATAAAATGTACAGACTTCAAAGCAAGTTTTGGAAACATATTCCACGACAAGCTGCTTGGTAGTATACGCCTCTTAATGCTGGATAATTCGACTAACGAACTTCAATTTGTCGCAGATGCCCTTCAGGGTACTTCGCTTCGGGGATAGTTCCACCAGCAGGTTTCAGTGCGTTACGCTTCTGAAAATGGTTCTCACATCCCTCTTCGCTGCGCTACGGGGATAGTTCGACTAACGAACTTCAATTCGCTATGCTTTTGAAGTTCGAGTCTCACTAAAATTCATACAACTGTGCCCCCGGCACTACCGTGAACTTATGCGCGAGTAACACTTCTATGGCTTTTTCCGGAGCATCAAAGCGGAAGATGATTACCGCGTTTTGGCCGCTTTTTTCTACAAAGGCATAAAGATATTCCACGTTGATGGCCTCTTTGGATAGAACTTCCATAATGCTGTGCAATCCGCCCGGTTTGTCGGGGACTTCCACCGCGACGACAATTGTTTTGCTGACGCGGAAGCCTGCGTCTTTGAGCACCTTGTTGGCCTTTTCCACATCGTTGACAATCAGGCGCAAAATGCCGAAATCGACTGTTTCCGCAAGTGACAGAGTTCGAATGTTAATGCTGGAATCGCGCAGGACGCGTGTCGCGTGCTCCAAAGAGCCGGGTTTGTTTTCTAAAAATACGGATATTTGTTCAACCTTCATCGGGTAACTCCTCCTTTATAAATAATCGCGGGTATAAAATCCAAAATAAGCTGCTAAATCTCATACCCTCCGCTACGCGGGATTGTTCAATTGGCCAATTCCGCTAGCAAAGCGGAATTGGAATTTCACTAATTAAATAATTCGTTTATCAATAATTCTGGCATCGGTTTTTTTCAATGTGCTGGGTTCAACAAGCTTTACATTGGGTGCGATGCCCAGATAATCTTTCATGTCCTTGAGGATTCTCTTTTCGATTTTTTGTAATTCTTTAACACCGCCGGAATCACTAAATATCTTGTCGCTGACTTCCACATGCAGCTCCAGTGTGTCCAGAGCTCCGGCTTTATCAACAATTAACTGATACTGAGGTTCAAGGCCTTCGATTTCAACCAGTATTGCCTCGATTTGTGAAGGGAAGATATTCACACCACGGATAATCAGCATATCGTCACTTCTTTTCAGGACTCTTTCCATCTTGATATGGGTGCGGCCGCAGCGGCAGGGCTCTGTAATAAGCCGCGATACATCGCCGGAACGGTAGCGAATCAGCGGGAAGGCTTCTTTAGTCAGTGAGGTAAAAACCAGCTCGCCCTCTTCACCTTCCTTTAGTGCTTCACCTGTTTGCGGATTAATTGTTTCCACAATGAAATGATCTTCAAAAATGTGCATGCCGTTGCGCCCTTCCAGGCATTCCATCGCCATGCCCGGCCCGATAACTTCCGAAAGGCCGAAAAGATTAAGCGCGGTTATCCCGAAAGCATTTTCAATTTGGTCGCTCATCGCTTTGTTCCATGGTTCGGCTCCAAAAATACCCACGCGCAGCTTCAGCGATTTCATATCAACACCCATAGCCTTGCCTTCTTCAGCCAGGTGCAAAGCGTAAGATGGTGTGCAGCAAATAGCCGTCGGCCCGAAATCCTGCAGGATCATAATTTGCCTTTTGGAATTGCCGCCAGACATGGGGATGACGCTTGCCCCTATTTTTTCCGCGCCGTAATGCAGCCCCAATCCACCGGTGAACAACCCGTATTCAAAAGCATTATGAATAATGTCATTTTTTGTTATCCCTGCAGCAGCAAGACTGCGAGCCATAAGTTCTGACCACGTTTCAATGTCACGCCTGGTATAACCAAACACTGTGGATCTTCCACTGGTGCCGGAAGAAGCATGCAGCCGGACAATGTTGCTCATCGGTACAGCAAATAAGCCGAAGGGATAATTATCTCGCAAATTCTGCCTGGTAATAAAAGGAAGTTTACCCATATCGGCAATTGCTTTTATCTCGTGGGGTTTGATTTTAGCGGCATCAAGCGATTTCTTATAAAATCCTACCGAATGGTACACGCGCTCCAAAACCTGTTGTAGTCTTTTGACTTGCAGCGCCCTTAGGGCTTCGCGGGGCAATGTCTCATATTCTTCATTATAAATCATGGCAGCGCCTCCCTTGCTTTTTACTGATGCCAGCAACTATTTGTTATTGATTATGAGTGAGCATAACAAAACTTTATAACTCTGGCAAGGATGTTTCCATATAAATATTTGTAAACATTCCATGATTTTCAGAAAAATAGCTTTGACTTGTTCTTTTGATTTATTCTTTGCGGAAGCGCATCTATTGTGCTAGTTTTTAAGTAATTTTCAGTATGGAAAAACTATAATGATAAAAGCCATTAAAGCTAAAGAAATCAAGGTAGGTATGTATGTAAGCCTGCCTCATGCCTGGCGCGCCCATCCCTTTTTGCGCAATAGTTTTACTATAACAACAAACAAGCAGATTTCAAAAATCATTAACTTTGGAATTACCGATGTCAATATTGACGTGGAGAAAGGTATTGCCGCAACTGATATTCTTCGGGAATTAGTTCAGCCGGAAAAGGACTTTTCTGAGAAAGCAGGTATTGTTCCTGAACACTTTAGAGAAGTCATTGCCGACAAAAAAATGTCGCCAAAGACAAAAGCAAAGATGGTACATTGGCATTCGGTAAATATGGTGAGCAAACTATTTGATAATCCTGATGAAAAAAGTATCGGACAATTTAAGGAAGGCATAGTCGGCGTTGTTGATTTAATTCTTGACGATAATGCCACAAATCACTATCTGATGAACCTGACAACCCATGACTATAATACTTATGTGCATTCTGTAAATGTCGGCGTTCTGGCTGTTTCTCTGGCTAAAACACTTTTTCCCAAATCAGGTAATCACGACATGCATGCCCTGGGCGCTGGGTTTTTCCTGCACGATTTAGGCAAGGTCTATATAGACGAAGCAATTATTAACAAACCGGGAAAACTTACCGATGAGGAGATGAACGAGATGCGCAAACATCCCGATTTGGGGTTTAAGCTCCTTAATGAAACGAATCAAATTAATGAAGAGAGCCGGTTGATTGTTTTGCAGCACCACGAGCGGGCAAATGGCATGGGATATCCGCAAAAGATGCGGGGGGAGGAAATTCATATTTACGGCCGCATCTGTTCGGTTGCCGATGTCTTTGATGCTTTAATTTCGAAAAGACCGTATAAAATAAAACTTGAACCTTTTGAGGCGTTAAAGATAATGAAAGAAGAAATGATGGAGCACTTTAATAAAGACATTTTTGAAAAATTTGTCCTACTTTTCAAGTAAGACCATTGCATTACAAAGACGGCAGTAAAATCAAGACGGCACTTTTTATTTGGCAAAATTAAAAAATGAGGCGTTTATATGAAGAAGGAAAAAAATCGGGTATATATTTTCGATACGACGCTGAGAGACGGCGAACAATCGCCCGGTTCCAGCATGAACACGGAAGAAAAGTTGATTCTCGCGAGGCAACTCGAAAAACTTGGTGTTGATATTATTGAGGCGGGATTTCCCATCGCTTCCGATGGAGATTTTGACGCGGTAAAGCAAATCGCCAGAGAGGTTAAAAAATCGCAGGTGGCAGGCCTTGCCCGTGCCAATAAAGGAGACATTGACCGCGCCTGGCAGGCCATCAAACATGCCGCCTATCCGCGTATTCACACATTCATCTCCTCATCGGATATTCATTTGAAGTATCAGCTCAAAAAAAGTCGGGAGCAGGTGCTTCAAGAAGCGGTAGCCGCGGTTAAGTATGCCTGCTCTCATACGGGAAATGTAGAATTTTCGCCGATGGATGCCACTCGTTCAGATAAAGATTATCTGGTGGAAATGGTATCGGCAGTAATCGACGCGGGAGCTTGCACCGTCAACATCCCCGATACCGTCGGCTACACCATCCCGGAAGAATTTGGCAGGCTGATTGCGTATCTTTTTACCCATGTCAAAAACATGGGCGACACGATTATCTCCGTCCATTGTCATAACGATCTGGGGCTGGCGGTGGCCAATTCTCTGGCCGCGATTCGAAACGGGGCAAGGCAGGTGGAATGCACCATCAACGGCATCGGCGAACGAGCCGGAAACACGGCGATGGAAGAGGTTGTCATGGCTTTGCAGACGCGCAAAGACATGTACGGCCTCTATACAAAAATCAAGACCGATCAGATTTATAAAACATCGCGCCAGTTGAGCCAGATTACAGGCATACAGGTGCAGCCCAACAAGGCAATCGTCGGCGCGAACGCCTTTGCTCATGAATCAGGCATTCACCAGGACGGCATGATTAAGGAAAAAAGTACCTATGAGATTATGACACCACAATCCGTCGGCATCAGCGATACGCATATCGTTCTTGGTAAGCACTCCGGGCGCAACGCCATTTCTCATCACTTGAAAAAAATGGGTTACATCCTCAGTGATGAGCAGGTAAGCAAGGTTGCCGCCAGGGTTAAAACGCTTGCCGATATTAAGAAGGACATTTATGATGAAGATCTGGAAGCCATTCTGTATGAAGAAGTGTACCGCGTTGAGGATAAATATAACCTGGTTTATCTGAATGTGGTCAGCGGCAATGTGGCCATTCCTACGGCGACAATGGAAATGCAGGTGGGAAAAGATCTGGTGCGCGCGGCCGGTTTCGGCAACGGCCCGGTGGATGCGACATTTGAGGCGATCCGCAGCATTACCAAAACCAATTATCCGCTACTGAAATACGCGGTGAACGCCATCACCGGCGGCTCTGACGCACAGGGCGAAGTAACAGTCCAGCTTAAATATAACGGTCATCCCGTTGCCGGGCGCGGCGCTCATCCCGATGTTATTGTTGCTTCAGCAAAAGCTTATATCAATGCCCTCAACCGGCTGGAATTTTTGAAAGATAACGCCAAAAAGGTTAGGGTTGAATAAACATTAAAAACATTATAAGAACAATTTCACCCTTGGAACAAGGAGTATAATAGTGGGATATCCTATCACCGAAAAGATTTTGATGGCTCATGCCGGCCTTAAAGAAATATCGCCTGGCCAGTTGATCAACGCCAAAGTGGATATAGCTTTAGGTAACGATATTACATCGCCAATAGCAATCAAAGAATTTAGAAAAGCGGGAGGCCTGAAAGTCTTTGATAAAGACAAGGTTGCTTTAGTTCTCGATCATTTCACGCCGAATAAAGACATTAGCTCCGCCCAGCAATGCAAGTTTATTCGGCAGTTCGCCGTTGAGCAGCAGATAACTCATTTTTTTGAGGGCGGGCAGGTGGGGATTGAACACGCCCTGCTGCCGGAGCGCGGCATTGTCCTTCCCGGTGATCTGATAATCGGTGCGGATAGCCACACCTGCACTTACGGCGCCTTAGGCGCTTTTGCTACAGGCGTTGGCAGCACGGATCTTGCCGCGGTTATGCTGACAGGAGAGCTCTGGTTCAAAGTGCCGCAGTCGATGAAATTTATCATTACCGGTAAAATGCCCAAATGGGTTTCGGGAAAAGATTTGATCTTAAACATCATCGGGCGAATCGGTGTTGATGGTGCGCTACACAAAGCAATGGAATTTACCGGTGATACTATCAGCAACTTGCCTATGGCCGACAGGCTTTCCATGGCGAATATGGCCATTGAAGCCGGGGCTAAAAACGGCATTTTCGCACCTGACGCAATTACTAAAGATTACGTCGAAGGCCGGGCAAAGCGTCCTTATAAATTTTATGAATCCGATGCGAATGCTGTCTATGAGGGTATTATTGAAATTGACGCAAGCAAGCTTGAACCGCAGGTGGCCTTCCCTCATTTGCCATCCAATGTCAAAGGTATAAGTCATGCAGGCATTGTGAAAATTGATCAGTCTCTTATCGGCTCGTGCACCAACGGTCGGATTGAAGATTTAAGAATCGCGGCGCAAATTTTTAAAAAGCATAAAGCCGCATCCGGTGTAAGATTAATCGTTGTGCCGGCAACGCCATTTATTTACAAGCAAGCCCTGCAGGAAGGATTGCTCGAAATATTTCTTAATGCCGGCGCGGTCATCAGCCCGCCATCATGCGGCGCCTGTCTGGGCGGACATTTGGGGATTCTGGCGGAAGGTGAAAAAGCAATTGCCACAACAAACCGCAACTTTGTCGGCCGCATGGGTCATCCCAAAAGCGAAGTCTATCTGGCAAGCCCGGCGGTCGCGGCAGCATCCGCTGTGTTGGGCAGGATTGCATCGCCTGAGGAACTGTAATAAGGTACCAACCCAACGTTGCTTCGCACGTTGGATAATTCAACTAACCAATCCCGATGCGCTTCGCTTTCGCGATTGGAGTTTCATTAAGGATTTAAAAAATGATATTTCAAGGAAAAGTCTGGAAATTTGGAAATAACATTGATACCGATGCCATCATTCCGGCGCGCTACTTAACAACCTCCGATCCGCAGGAACTTGCCGCCCATTGTATGGAAGATGCTGATCCCCAATTTGTCACGAAGATTAAGGCAGGTGACATTATTTTGGGAGGAGAAAACTTCGGCTGCGGGTCTTCACGCGAGCACGCGCCCATTGCCATCAAGGCGGCGGGCATTTCCTGCGTGATAGCCAAAAGCTTTGCCCGCATTTTTTATCGCAACGCCTTTAACATGGGTCTGCCCATCTTTGAATCTCAAGAATTGTATGAAGCAGTACAGGAAGGCGAAGAAATAACTGTGGACAGTGTCGCGGGAACTATAACTCTGGTCTCAAAGAATAAAACATTTCGCATTAATCCCATTCCGCCATTTATGGAACAATTAATTGCCGATGGAGGTTTGATGAAGCATCTTGCCGGGAAACGAGTAAACATCGCGGGTATGAACCCTAAATAAAGTTTTAAAAATATTTTGTAGCAAGCTACTGGGTATCATACCCTCCGCTTCGCGGGATAATTCGACCTACAAGCTTCAGGGCACTTTGTTTCTGAAGCTTGGGTCTCATTAAAATTGGAGTTTCAACAATGAAAAAGGATAATTTTAAAATAGCCGTTTTTGCCGGTGACGGTGTCGGCCCGGAAATCATGAACGAGGCATTAAAGGTTTTAAAATTGATTTCCGATAAAAGGAAAATTAACATATCCTTATCGGAAGGATATGTAGGTGGTAGCGCCTACGATCGTTTTGGTGTTCCGCTGCCGCAGCAAAGTCTTGATCTGGCACTTCAAAGTGATGCTGTTCTTTTGGGCGCTGTGGGCGGCCCGAAATGGGAAGATCTGGATTACAGTTTGCGGCCAGAGAGGGCGCTTCTGGGCCTGCGGGAAAAATTAGGCCTTTATGCTAATTTGCGGCCCGTCACAGTATTTGACGAGCTTTTGGATGCCTCTCCACTCAAAAAAAGTGTCGTGCAGGGCATCGATATCATGATTGTTCGCGAACTGACCGGCGATGTTTATTTCGGTGTGCCACGCGGGGTAACAAAAGAGAAGGACGGCAAGCGCAAAGGTATAAACACAATGGTCTATACCGAAGATGAAATCGTCAGGATCGCTACTTCCGCTTTTGAAATTGCCCGCGGCAGAAAGAAAAATCTTCTTTCGGTGGACAAAGCCAATGTTCTGGAATCAACTGAACTGTGGCGCACCGTGGTTACGGAAGTCGGCAGGAATTATCCGGAGGTGACTTTAAAGCACATGTACGTTGATAATTGCGCGATGCAGCTTATCCGAAATCCCAAGCAGTTCGATGTAATTGTCACAACCAATTTATTCGGCGATATATTAAGCGATGAAGCGGCCATGCTGACCGGCTCCATCGGCATGCTTCCATCGGCATCTCTGGGCAAAGATAAGGCGCTTTTTGAACCGATACACGGCTCCGCGCCGGACATAGCCGGGAAAAATATAGCCAATCCGCTGGCAACAATTTTATCAGTAGGACTGATGTTGCGCTATACGCTGGCCATGCCCGATGAGGCAAACTTAGTGGAAAAAGCCGTGGCGGAAGTTTTAAAAGATGGTTTCCGGACGCAGGATATTTATGCCGAAGGCAATAAGCTCGTCGGCACAGACGAAATGGGCAGCAAGACATTAAAAAAACTGGAGCAATTAATAAACTAACATTAACCGAAAGGATGGAACCTTGAAAGGGAAAATACTGGTAGTTGATGATGATGTTTCTGTTCGTGAATTATTTTGCTCTGTTTTTATCGAGGCGGGCTATGAAGTGATTACCGCTGAAGGCGGAAAAGACGCGCTGAAAATTCTGCAGGATGTTATTTTAAACCTCGACGATATTGATGTTATTTTTCTGGATTTAAAACTTTTCGGCATGAACGGAATTGAACTGTGTCGTCAAATCCGCGAGACAAAACAGATTGCTATAATTTACGCCATGACCGGATGGGCGCCCCTTTTTGAAATAGAAGAATGCCGCGAAGCCGGGTTTGATGATTACTTTGAAAAACCACTGGATATGGATATGTTGCTGAACTTGGTAGCGGAAGCTTTTGACCGGCTGAAGCGCTGGAAAAAACGCCCCGACAAAATAAAGTTTTGAAGTTGAAGTCTTCCAAAACCCATTAAGAAAAGTTGAACCTTATATGCCCGATTCTCTAATTATTTTGGGAAACATATTTCTTAATCCCCCTTACGCGAAAATCTATTCCCGCCTCGGATACAAAAAAAGTA
>JBAXON010000002.1:0-38448 GCA_037133255.1 Deltaproteobacteria bacterium | reverse complement strand
CTATTTAGTACATGCATCGCATAGGTGAAAAAAGAGGCAATTATCAAAGATGAAATGCTCAACGGAATATTTTGCAGGACCATGCAGGCAAGAGACAGACAACCGGCGCCAAGAGAGGAATAGATATCCGTTTTAATTGCCAGTATCCAAAGATTAAGTAGACTGCCGACTTTTTTTAATTTACGATTTTGACCTTCGGCAATTCTATCCAGCACGCTGTCTATAATCCAGTTGGGAGTTGACGCGCCTGCTGAAATACCGATATGATCATAGGAGTCTAGACTGATATTGCCGATTTCCGTCGCGGTTTCAATATGGAAAGTCGGCGTGTTCTGTTTTGTGGCCAGGTCAGCAAGCCTCCTGCTGTTGGCGCTGTTTTTACCGCCGACAACAAACATGGCATCCATTTCACGTGACATGGCGATTACTTCCTCTTGCCTCTGCTTTGTTGAAGAACAAATTGTGTTAAAGACAATTGCCTGCGGATAGAGGTCTTTAATTTTATCAACAATGTTTTTGTAATCCTCTGAATCCTGCGTGGTTTGGGCAACAACACAAACCTTGATTAGCGGGGGCATTTTTTTAACATCTTCCGTAGTGCCGATGGTTATCCCCCGGCCGTCTGTATAACCCAAGAGCCCGTCTACTTCAGGATGTTCTTTATCTCCGACGATTACTACCGTATAACCGAGAGCGGTATGCTTTTTTATAATTGCCTGCACATAACCGACTTTCGGGCAGGTAGCATCAATAATTTTTATACCGCTTTCTTTAATTTTTTTTCTTTCAGCGGGAGCTATCCCGTGAGCGCGAATAATCAGGATCGCATTTTTCCGGTCTGCAATTTCATCAACGCTGTCAACAGGAGTTATACCACGGCTTTTGAGCAGTTCAATTGTTTGCGGATTATGAATGAGTGGTCCGTAAGTGTAGATGCGCCGGCCGTTTTCATGCCGGGCAATTTCCAGGACAATATCTACCGCTCGGCGCACCCCCATGCAGAATCCGGCAGTTTTCGCCAGCTTAATTTCCATTCAACATTTTCTTTCGCGCTAAAATAAAAAATTCTTTGTTACCGGCAGGCCCCAAAATAGATGAAGCGCACGTGCGCAAATTTTCTAAATTTACCGATCTGCAAAATTCGCATATTTCTTCAACCACACGCTCATGAACCGATTGGTCTTCAATTACGCCTTTCTTGCCTACTTCTTCTCTTGCGGCTTCAAACTGTGGCTTAATTAGCGCCAGTATTAGCGCCTCATCTTTTAGCAAGCACAAGATCGCAGGAAGGACAACTTTCAGCGAAATAAAGGAAACATCAACTGTGGCTAAATCAGGCGGCTCGAAAATATCCGCGCCGTCATAGTGGCGGATATTTGTCCGCTCGATTACAACCACGCGCTTATCCTGGCGTAACTTCCAGGCCAGTTGCCCGTAGCCGACATCGAGCGCGTAAACATTTTTCGCGCCTGCCTGCAAAAGACAATCGGTAAAACCTCCGGTGGAAGCCCCGACATCAAGGGCTACCAAACCATCAACATTCAACGCAAATTCATCCAGCGCCCCTTTTAACTTAAGCCCGCCGCGGCTTACATAAGGATTATCCGCGCCTTTTAGTTTTATTTCAGCATCAGCTGGTACCAGCGTATCGGCCTTATCAAGACATGCTTCATTAACTTTTACGGCCTTGGCTAAAATAAGCGCCCGGGCTTTTTGTATTGTCGGTGCCAGATCACGCGACACGAGCAGTTTATCTAAACGAATTTTTTCCATGCGCAGATCTTTATTCCTCCAATCCCGAGGATCACTTTAATACAAGGCGTAAAGTCGATGGCGGGACAAACTCTCCGGGCTGAGATTTAATCTTTGTACTGAAAATCTGGCAGCCTTCGGCATCAATTTCCAGATCATACTCACCTGCCGGAACATCGAAAAAGGCGAATGAATTACTAAGCGCAAAATCTCTTGAGGAAAGAAACATAACCAACGCCTCCCGGTCACGCATCTTGTTTGCGGGGACAAGGCTCCGCGTAATGCCGGCGCCTGTCAATTTAATTGTACGGATTTTCACATTCTCCGGCAATTCTTTATCAAAACCCCAATAACTATCATCTGCGGATGCAGTGGCGACTATAAAACCGGCAACCATTCCCTGCGGCTTTAATGTAAATCGCACTTCCGCTATTTTCCCTGGTTGTATATCCAGTGTTATTTTATCCGGTTCTGTTTTAAAGCCTAATGCACAAAGGCTTACATCATATTTTTTGGGCACAATAGCCCCTGTTTCCTGCTGAGGCAAAAAGGGATTTATTTTGAGCTGTGTTTCCTTTTCATCAGTTCCGGTCGGGGCCAGCACAAGAGCCATCTGCGAAGGAATTTTTACGTTCGGAGGATCAAACGCATGCTCAACATGCACGTAGCCTTTGGTACGGGCATAAGTCTTTTCTTTGCCTGCTTCCGTGCTGGCTAAGACTGCCTTAAATTGAGCCATCATTTCCGGACTGGAAAGAATACTAACATGATCTTCATTAAGCCCGGCAACTTTAAGGGCATCGGCCTGTGCTCTTAAATCCAGCATACTTTCCAGAGTAACAGTATTGTCATTATTTTGCCGAAACATACTGCCGCCTCCCTTATGACCGAAAAACAAATAGTAACGTATCGCGGGGTCTAATTTTGTGGCAAACACCCGTTTGATAAATTCGCTGTCCGGCACCACATCTTTCCAACTGGGAATAACCGCGGGTGAGCTTTCCACGCCTGTTTTCGCCCTCTGTTCTCCACCCCAGGGAGTGGAAATCGAAACAAAAAGTTTTAACGTATCGTGGAAGTTATCCTTTTCTATAATGGCGGAACGGGACACCAGTCCTCCCATGCTGTGTGCAACAACATACAAAGATTCGAATTGATATTTTCTGTAGAGAGCATAAAGCTTTGTCCGCAACAGGAATGATATGGTGTCCAACCGGGCACCGGATGGATAATAGAAAATCCATGGCTGATAGAGCGAGCGGTCGATGTTCTTCATAAAGTAAAGCCAATCCTGAGGCGAGCCCGCAGCGCCATGGACAAAAAGAATTGGGGTCTTTTTGGCATCATAAGGTTCTAAAAAATAAATATTGCAGCCTACGCGTTTAAAAAATTCCAGCGGCGTCCAGAAACCGCTCAGTCCATATTCGGCGGAAAACACCGGATCATTAAGATTAGCTAAAGCGCCGGCTGATGTTGATGATTTTCTTTTTCCGCCCGAAAATTCAACCAGCATATTGGCAAAAGATGAAACCGGCTGTTTTGTTTGTGATGCCAAAACAATATCCAACCCGAAGACAGCACCTCCAACCTGCGGTTTTACTTTATCCGGTTTTCCGAAGTAACCTGCCGATTCTCCCTTGTTGTAAGAAAAATCGCCGTTACTATCTTCAAATGCAAAAAGCTCGTAATTTCCATCCGGTACCAGCATTTCATATTGGCCGGCCTCAGACAATACCGTGTAATCGGCAACCGTTACAACACCGTTGAGATTGCTATAAGCGACAACAACAATGGGTTTTTTCAAAGGAGAGTTACTGACGATCTCGCCAAAAAGCAGGCAGGAATCTTTCGAAAACTGAACATCATCCCGCAGTTTGACCAGCGCACAACCATTCAGACTCCAGAGGATTAAAAGCAAAATACAGACACTGACAAATCTACGCATTTTCAAACCTCCTAAACCGAAAGATATATTTTACTCATGTTAAAATTAATACAATTTCAACATGAATTAATCAAGGGCCTTATTAATGTTTACGGCGAACGAAATGAGCAGCAGCCCGCATGTCCGGTGGATCGATTGGTTATGTAAAAATGGAACTGTTGTTCCCTTTTCTACACACCCAGCATTTCTTTCACCGCGCGATAAATTCCGTCTTCATCGATGCCGTATTTCTGACGCAGTTGGGACTGTGTAGCGTGCTCCACAAATTCGTCGGGAATGCCCAGCCTCTTAAGTTGCACGCCAGTTATGTTTTTTTCTGCTAAGAGTTCCAGCACAGCACTGCCAAAGCCTCCCTGCAGGACGTTTTCTTCGACGGTGAGAATTTTTTTGATCACTACCGCAGTATTGGCAATAAGTTCGCTGTCAATCGGTTTAGCAAAACGGGCGTTGATGACTTTAATGTTTATTCCTTCCCCTGCCAGTCTAAGAGCTGCGGCAAGCGCCGGATAGACGGTTGAGCCAATGGCAATTATGGCCAGATTCAAACCTTCTCGCAGCACTTCGCCTTTGCCGATTTCCAGAGTTTTGAGTTCTTCATCAATGTTCACTCCCAAAGCCCTTCCTCGCGGATAACGCAGTGATACCGGCAAGCGGCAATTCACGGCAGTCTTGAGCATGTGCCTTAGTTCATTTTCATCTTTAGGCGCCATAATGACGAGATGAGGAATGTTGCGCAGAAAAGAGAAATCAAAAAGCCCCTGATGGGTTGGCCCGTCTTCGCCAACGATGCCCGCGCGGTCAATGGCAAAAACTACCGGCAGTTTTTGCAGACATACATCATGCAAAATCTGATCGTAGGCACGCTGAAGAAAAGTTGAATAAATGGCCACAACCGGGATAAAGCCTTCAATCGCCAGGCCTGCGGCAAAAGTCACCGCGTGCTGTTCGGCAATGCCGACATCAAATAAGCGCTTGGGGAATTCCTTAGAGAACTGATCAAGCCCCGTTCCTTCACACATGGCGGCAGTAATAGCGACAATGCGCGAATCGGCGCGTGCCAGTTCAAGCATGGTCTTTCCAAAAATCTTAGTGTAAGAAGGTATTGCGGAAGGAGCGGCTAAAGGCTTTCCTGTGGCCACATCAAAAGGCGACAGGCCATGATAAGTCAGGGGTTTTTCTTCGGCAAATTTGTAGCCTTTGCCTTTTTTGGTGAGAACATGCACAAGCACAGGGCCTTCTAATTCTTTGAGATTTTCAAAATTCCGAATGAGGTGATCAAGACGATGACCTTCCAAAGGGCCGACATAAGTAAAGCCCAGTTCTTCAAAAAGCGCTCCGGGCACTACAAACATTTTCAGGGATTCTTCTATCTGGCGGATCACGCGGACAATGTGTTCACCAATAACCGGAACCCTTTTAAGGAAATTTTTTATTTCCGCTTTTAATCGAGTTACCGTATGACCAGTCATCATGCGGTTTAAATATGAGGACAAAGCGCCAACATTCGGCGAAATGGACATTTCATTATCATTTAAAATTATGATCATGTCTTTCTGGCGGTCGCCCGCCCAGTTCAGACCTTCAAAGGCCATCCCGGTGGTCATGGAACCATCGCCGATTACGGCAATTATTTTATTGCGCTCACCCTTTAAGCACCCTGCCTCGGCAAATCCCGCCGCCACGGAAATAGAAGTTCCGCTGTGTCCGACATTAAAGGTATCATAGGCACTCTCTTCCCTTTTGGGGAATCCGCTGATACCGCCTTTACTGCGCATCGTGGCAATTTTTTCTTTGCGGCCGGTGATAATTTTATGAGCGTAAGACTGATGGCCGACATCCCAGATGACTTTGTCTTGCGGTGTGTTAAATACATAGTGGATAGCTAGTGTTAATTCTACAGTGCCTAAAGATGAAGCTAAATGACCGCCGCAGGAAGCGACGGACTGAATAATCAATTCTCTTAATTCCCGCGCCAAAGTGTTAAGTTCGCCTGTATTGAGCTTGCGGATATCAGCGGGGAAATTAACGTTTTGCAATACGCTGTAATTTACTGTTTCCTGCGATTTCATGAATTTTCTTTCTTTCGGAATAATAAAGTTTTTAAGATTTCCGGTTAATAATATAGTCGGCAATAACGCGCAGAGGAAGAGCCCGCTCATCAAAATCATCAATGCTTTGAATTGCCGCGTCTAAATGTTCCGATAATATTATTTTTGCATCTTCAAGGCCAATTATTGATGGATAAGTTACTTTGCCCCGTGCCGCGTCAGAGCCGGTATTTTTACCCATCAGTTCAGAATCACCTTCAACATTCAAAATATCATCGGCAATTTGAAAGGCAAGCCCGATATTCATAGCATAATCTGTTAGTGCCTGCACCTTATCTTCGCTTGCGCCGCACATGATTGCTCCGGATTTTACCGCGGCCACAATCAATTCTCCCGTTTTGCGCCGGTGAATATCTCGCAGTGCTTCCAGATCGGGTTTAGTTTTTTCAGCCAGCAAATCAAGAGCTTGACCGCCGACCATACCGGAAATGCCGGCAGCCTGAGCGATTACCTGAATTACAGCCAGACGCCGTTCCGCGGGAATTCGCATTTTTTCCGACCGTGACAGCAGGTTAAAAGCCTCTGTAAGCAGTGCGTCTCCTGCCAGAATAGCAATTGCCTCTCCAAATACTTTATGGCTGGTAGGCTTCCCGCGCCGGAAATCGTCATTATCCATAGCCGGCAGATCATCATGGATGAGCGAATAAGTGTGAATCAACTCCAGCGCGCAGGCAACAGGCAACGCCTGCGCAATATCGCCACCGAGGGCTTCTACAGATGCAAGACATAGAATCGGCCGGATTCGTTTGCCGCCGGCAAAAACACTGTAGTGTATCGCTTTAAATATTTCCGGCGGAACGTTGTCCACAGCTGGAAGATAACGCGTCAGCGCCTCTTCCACAATATTTTGCCTGTCATGGAGATAGGCTTTAAGGAATTCCTCATCAATTGCCATTGCCGTCTTCTTCCTGAAAACTTTTTACTTTCAAGGAGTCTTCATTTCCCAGAAGTTGTTCGACGCGCCTTTGAGTTTCATCGAGTTTAGCTGAACAAAAACGGATCAGCTTGATCCCTTCTTCAAAAGATTTCAGCGCGTCATCAAGCGACATATCCCCTGCTTCCATTTTTTGAACAATATCTTCAAGTTTTTCCAAAGCATCTTCAAACTTTTCTTTTGCCATATCTTTTACTCCCCGTATATTTTTTCAACTCTAGCCTGAATTTTTCCTTTTGCCAATTGAATATTTACCTCTTCATTTATCGAAAGAGTTCCGGCGCTCCGGACAAGTTCACCTGATAGCTGCTTGCGTGTGATGCTGTAACCTCTTTGCAATACAGCCAAAGGACTTAGGGAATTAAGCACCGCGGCGCTTTTTTGCAGACTCTCATGGCGTACCGTCCAAAAGTTTCGAAAGTTAGTTATGGAATCTTTTTGCAAATTATGGAGCAACATTCTTGTTTCCTGAATCCGTTTTTCAGGGCTTGCATGTTTCAGGCGCAACTCCAGTTTCTGCAATTTACCCGCCAGGGTTTGTCTCTGGTGGCGCATGTCCCGATGCATCCTTTGCTGCAATTCATCCAGATGAATTTGCAAGTCGGTCACCTGCCGGCGCGGGTCCTTGAATCTTTCCTCAAGCCCTAAAAGGTATTTACGTCTATCGGCCATGTCGCGGCCATAACCTGCAATTACCCTTTTTTTGAGATTGGTAATTTTAGTCAGCAATTCCAATCTTTCGGGCACCACTAATTCTGCCGCTGCTGATGGCGTTGGCGCGCGCAAATCCGCTACAAAATCACAAATAGTAAAATCAGTTTCATGGCCGATTGCCGACACTATGGGAATGGTTGAATGAAAAATTTTGCGCGCCAGATTTTCATCATTAAAAGGAGCTAAATCCTCCAGAGAGCCACCGCCACGGGCAATGATAATTACGTCAACAGTTCCGTTTGTATGCAGGTTGGAAAGCGCTTGAATCATATCCGCCGCCGCATCGCTACCCTGCACCTTCACCGGAGCGATCAGGATGTCTACAGCCGGATAGCGCCTTTTTGTTATGTTCAAAATATCCCTGATTACTGATCCGGTAGGTGATGTGATTACGCCGATTCTCTTTGGAATAAAAGGAATCTCTTTTTTATACTGATCATCAAATAAACCCTCGGCAGCAAGTTTTGCCTTTAGTTGCTCAAAAGCTTTTTGCAGCGCCCCGACACCTCGCGGCTCGACGGATTCGATAATTAATTGATAGTCGCCGCGGGGAGGATAGACGCTCAGGCGCGCGCGGCACAGGACACTTGAACCTTCTTCCAATTCAAAATTGGCCGCCTGGTTTTTTGAGAAGCCATACTTACGGAAATAAACCGCGCGAATCTGGCTTTTGTTATCCTTGAGCGTAAAATAGACGTGACCGGATTGAGGCCTGTGCAGATTAGAGACTTCGCCTTCGACCCAGACAAAACCAAATGTTTCTTCCAGGACGTATTTAATGTTATCATTTAGCTGTGAAACTGTAAGAATTTCTTTCATCGGCCACTTCCTGTCTTGTGAACTATCAAATATTGACAGGTAAAACAAGCCTGAAAAGCAATACATCCACGACGGCCAGTGCGATATTGTTCTTGGGAATATATTTGCTCATCAGCAGGAAAACAGTTAAGACGGGACAATGGCCCTTTTATACAATCCTGTCTGCTGTGCTGCCAAATGCGCTTTCCTTAGTTTCCTCTTTATCTTAGTTTGCAGTTCTTATTCTTCGACTTCCTCCAATACAAGGTCACCAAACCGGTCAGTCACCGGGTTTGAGAGTTGCATCAGATCATACCAGCGTTTCACGGCCGCAATAAAGAGAATAGTAATCAGGATCATAATTATAACCGACAGGATGGCGAGAAGGTATTTTCCATTAGGTACATAGTTTACGGTAATATTCAGGTATCCGGCATAGAGAGTCGTAAAGGCCATAATGATACCGGGAACGGCTGTAATCCATGCGTATTTTAATTTTCCCATCCTCATGAGCATGGTGGTCCCGATAATCAGGGCGCTTGCCGCAAGAAGCTGGTTGCTCATTCCGAAGAGCGGCCAGATAGTGGCAATGTCACCAGTATACACCAGATAGCCCCACGCGCCGGTAAAAATAAAACTGGTTATTGCAATACCGGGGATCCAGAGTTTTTCATTAAATTTCGGGATAACTTTGCCGATCATTTCCTGCAGGAGGAATCGGCCCACACGTGTGCCGGTATCAACGGCTGTTAAAATAAAAACAGCTTCAAACATGATGGCAAAATGGTACCAGTAGGACATCAAGCCCTTCATGAACGGAACAGCGGAAAAAATATAAGCCATGCCCACAGCCAATGAAACTGCGCCGCCCGGCCGACCTTGTAATGTTTCGCCTACCTGTTTGGACAATTCGGGAAGGTTAACCGTTGAAATGCCCATTTTGGCATAGGCCGCCGGTGACGCATTGATAGCAAAGTAGTCCGCCGGGACCAGCACGCAGGCGGCAATCAATGCCATGATCGCAACAAATCCTTCAACAAGCATTGCCCCATAGCCGATAAACAGGATGTCGCGTTCACTGCCAATCATTTTGGGTGTTGTTCCTGAACCGATGATGGCATGAAAGCCGGAAAGCGCTCCGCAGGCAATTGTAATCATAACAAAGGGATACACCGCACCGGGAATAACCGGCCCGCCGCCGTGGATATATTGTGTGATCGCCGGCATCTGAAAATCAGGCCGTACAATAAAGATACCTATCGCCAGCATAGCGATTGTCCCTATTTTCAAATAAGTGGAAAGATAATCCCGGGGACACAAAATCATCCAGACCGGAAGGACGGAGGCAATAAATCCATAAGCGGGAATGATGATGGAAATCTGCTTTTTGCTAAGCGTAAATATGGAAGACAATGTAGGATCGGCCGCAACATAAGGCCCGACAAGAATAGCCAAAAACAGCATGACCACACCGATGATGCTGGCTCCTTTGACATCACCGGGACGAAATACGTGCAAGTAGATTCCCATGATGAAGGCAATCGGCATGGTAGCAAATACAGTAAATGTGCCCCAGGCGCTTTCAAACATGGCATTGACTACTGCGATGGAGAGACCTGCCAGTGTGAGAAGAAGAATGAACAGAAAGGCAACAGACGCAACGGCACCGGCGGTTTTGCCTATCTCGCTTTCCGCTATTTTGGATAGGCTGTGTCCCTTGTGTCTCACCGAGGCAAAAAGAACGATCATATCGTGAACACCGCCGGCCAGCACTGCTCCAATAAGAATCCAGAGAGCACCGGGCAAATAGCCGAATTGGGCAGCCAGCACCGGTCCGAGTAAAGGGCCCGCTGCCGCAATCGCCGCAAAATGATGGCCAAAAAGTACGAACTTATTCGTTTTGACATAATCGTGGCCGTCCGCCATGGCTGAGGCCGGTGTGGCCACTTCCGGTTTTAGGACCAAAACTTTGCTGGCGATAAATAGTCCATAAAAGCGATAAGCAATAGCAAAAACGCACAATGAAACGAATACCAGAGTCAATGCATTCATGTTTCTTACTCCTGATTTATTTATTCAGCAGCAAGAATTGAAAGCGTAAAAAGCATGTCGGTCTGGTGATGAATTTTGCGCAATAAATTTGCTACCGATAAATAAAAGTATAAAGTAGTTGTGATTAGCATGTCAATAAAATTCAGAAAAATATAGTAAATATTAGCGATTCGACCCCTGATTACAGTACTTTATCAAATTAAAAAATATTCAAGGTATAAATCTATCTTCGCCCTGTTTCCCCCAAAAATATTTCGCATTTCTTGAATTAAAAATGATATAAGAGCTCACTTTAAAAAACATAAACAAATCAGGGATATTTTTATGACAAATGGCGGTAAAATTACAAGAAATCTGGCTAATAAAATTATTGTTTTAGATGGAGCAACCGGCACTGAGCTGCAAAAAAAAGGCTTACCTGCCGGAGTCTGCCCCGAGCAGTGGTGTATTGACAATCCCCAAATTATCCGGGATGTGCACGAAGCTTATTCCAAAGCAGGAGCGCAGATAGTCTATAGCTGCACTTTCGGCGCTAATCGCTTCAAACTTCAGCAATACGGCATTTCAGAAAATGTCAGCCGGATTAATTCGAAACTTGTTTCTCTGGCCAAACAAGCTTGCGGCAAAAAAACTCTGGTTGCCGGAGATATCGGGCCTACAGGTCTATTTATCGAGCCTTTCGGGCCGCTTAGCTTTGAAGAAGCAGTAGATGCCTTTAAAGAGCAGGTGCGTGGCTTGATTGACGGCGGCTGTGATCTTATTGTCATCGAAACCATGATTGACATTCAGGAAGCACGCGCCGCGCTGATTGCCGTTAAAGAAATTAAAGACATCTTTACCATTGTTTCCATGACTTATGAAAAGGACGGCCACACGCTCGGCGGGACTGATCCGGTAAGTGCTCTTATCACCTTGCAAAGCCTGGGAGCTGATGCCGTTGGTTGCAACTGCTCTACCGGCCCTGAAAAAATGCTGGAATTTATCGGGGCCATGAAGCCATACGCCACCATCCCGCTGGTGGCTAAACCCAACGCCGGAATGCCCCGTCTGGAAGGCGGTAAAACGGTCTTTGATATGGATGCCAAAACTTTTGCCTCTTATGGCCGAAAGCTTGCGGCAGCCGGAGCCAATATGATCGGCGGTTGCTGTGGAACCACACCTGTTCATATCAGTAAGCTGGCAAAAGCATTGGCTGGCAGCAAACCAAAATTGCCCTGTAGAAAGTCAATCAGCGCTCTTAGTTCTGCACGGAGTTTTTTATATTTAACGGATAATCAGCCCCTCAACATCGTCGGTGAAAGAATCAACCCCACCGGCAAAAAAGCCCTGCAGCAGGAGCTGACAGAGGGCAAGATGTCGATCATTCGCCAGATGGCGCAGGAGCAGGAAAAACTGGGGGCTAACCTCTTGGATGTGAACGTCGGCCAACCCGGCATTGATGAAGTAAAAACAATTAAAAACGTCATCGGCCTTTTGGCGACGACGACTAAACTGCCGCTGGTTGTAGATTCTTCTCGCATTGAAACTATCGAAGCCGCACTGCGGCTCTATCCGGGCCGAATGCTGATTAACTCCATCTCCGGTGAAAAAGAAAAACTCGACAGGCTTTTGCCATTGGCTGCCAAGTATGGAGCCATGTTTATTCTCTTGCCTTTGACCGGTGGCGATCTGCCTAAAACCGCGCAAAAGCGTCAAGCGGTGATCAACAATATTTTCCTGAAGGCCAAAAAGTTTGGATTTACCAAAGACGATTTTATTGTGGATTGTCTGGTCATGGCTGTGGCCGCTGACCCCATCGCTGCTCAGGAAACATTGAAAACACTGAGCTGGTGTACCGAGACATTTAAAAGCAAAACAGTTCTCGGTCTTTCCAATGTTTCTTTCGGCATGCCTGGACGCCCCTGGCTTAATTGCTCATTTCTGGCCATGGCGCAATATTGCGGCCTGACAATGGCCATCGCTAATCCTTCCAGTGTGGAATTGATGAATGTAAAAAAGGCAAGTGACACGCTTACTGCTAAAGATAAAAGCACACTAAGTTTTATTGAGCATTTCTCCGTCCAGCCGGATTCTGCATCCTCTGCAACTGTTGGAAAAGAAACCGCGACTCCGAAGGAAAAAATTGCGTCCGCAATAATCGAAGGTGACAAGGAAAGCATCATTGCTTTAATTGAATTAGAGCTTGCAGGCGGCACGAAGGCCTCGGAACTGGTTGATCAGATTATGATCCCCGCCATTGTCCGTGTGGGCGATTTATACGAAAAGAAGATTTACTTTTTACCACAGCTTATGTCCGCCGCGGAAACAATGAAAAAGGCGCTTGCCCATCTGGATCCGCACTTAAAGAAAACAGCGGCGGCAGGCAAAGGCAAAATAATAATGGCAACGGTCAGGGGTGACATTCATGATATCGGTAAAAATATTGTTGCCCTCCTTTTGCGAAATTATGGTTATGATGTTATTGATCTGGGCAAGGATGTTTCCGATCAGACAATAATTGACGCGATGAAAAAGGAAAACCCCGATGTTGTTGGCCTTTCGGCGCTGATGACGACAACGATGGTGAACATGAAGGATTTGATTGACCTTGCTCGAACCAAAGGGATAAAAACAGATTTCCTGGTTGGCGGGGCGGTGGTTACCGAAGCCTATGCCAGTGAAATCGGCGCGTCTTTTGCCAAAGACGGAGTAGAAGCAGTTCGAGTTGTAGAAAAATTAATTAAGAAATAAGTATTTTAGCTGATGATGTCCATTATGCAGGAAAACACCAATAAATTATTGGCCGTGAGTGCGTCGATTATCATTCACGCAGGCTTAGGCTCGCTTCTCATACTGGGAATGTTTAGTGACGGGCACTTCACGCCTGCATTAAGTAAATTAAATCTGGCCTGGGTTTCACTCGAATCAGGAAGTGGTAAAGACACAATCTCGCCTCAGGGAAAAAAGGCAGACCGAAGCCAATTTCAGGCAGATAAAATGAACGCGGTCACTACTGTCAGTGCCGCAATGAATATTGCGGTTCAGGATCAAACAGCTAAAGAAGAAAAGGGCAGCCAGGCACCCGGCAAAGAAATTTCCACTAATATTTCGGGCGCGACAGCAATAAATGCAGCGGGTAATTCAGCCGCTTTTGTCAGTGCCAGCCCGCTTTATCGAGAGAATACTCCGCCGATATATCCGGCAATAGCAAAGCTTCGCGGTTATGCAGGTGTTGTCCTGGTGAACGCGGTAATTTTACCGGATGGCCGGGTAGGAAGCACGGAAGTCAGCAAATCATCCGGCTACGCGATATTGGATAAGTCAGCAGTAGAAGCAGTAAAACTATGGAAGTTTGAGCCGGCAAAAAAAGCGGGAAAGCCTTTTGCCATCCGCGTCAAACTTCCCATTAAATTTGTTTTACATGATGACAACTCTCCATCATAAAAGACACGCAGGAGGAAATAAAATGACTATCGAAGAATATAAGGAACGTCTGGGTCAAATAATTATTGCCCGATCTTTCAAGTATAGAGACAACCCGCCTTTCACTCTGGCATCCGGCAGATTAAGCAACTTTTATTTTAATTGCAAACCAACAACTCTTGACCCGGAAGGGATGAATCTAATCGGCATAATTGTTTTTGATATGGTCAAAGGCTACGATATAACAGCGGCAGGAGGGTTGACGCTGGGCGCTGATCCCATTGCTAATGCTCTGGCTTTGATTTCTTACCAAAAAGGAAAACCGATCAAATCTTTCATTGTCCGCAAAGATGCCAAGGCGCACGGCACCAAAAGCGCGGTTGAGGGCAATGTCGTGGCCGGTGAAAAAGTTATCATTATTGATGATGTTATCACCACAGGCGGCTCAACCATTACCGCGATTGAACAGGCACGTCACGCCGGGCTTGTGGTTGAAAGAGTTATCACACTGATCGACCGGGAGGAAGGCGGCCGGGAAAACATCCTTAAGCATGTTGCTCATGTGGAATCCGTTTTCACTCGAACCGAAATAATGGCGCTGCGGGAAAAAAATAATTAACGGCCGAAGGATTAACGCCATATTAATTTGTCATTGCGAAGCGCCTCTCAGGCGCTGTGGCAATCCAAGCAGACATGAGATTGTTTTAACCATTTTTTTACGAAAGTCATACAGGGAATCATCTGATGAAAATATTATACTATGATTGTTTTGCCGGTATCAGCGGTGATATGAATCTTGGTGCGATGCTTGATCTGGGCGTTGATCAGAAATATTTAGTAAAAGAGCTTGGCAAACTGCCCATCGATTCCTATAAAATCAAAGTAGGCAAAGATAAGCGTGGGGGCATTACCGGCACAAAAGTTGATGTAATTGTTACACCTCAGAAAAAAACTTCTTCCCGTCACTCTTTGTCAGAGCGCACTTTCCGCGATATTACAAAAATTATCAAACAAAGCGATTTATCCACTAATGTCAAAAAAATCAGCATTGACATTTTCACATGCCTTGCCCGGGCTGAAGGAAAAATCCACGGGCATAAAGTTGACGAAGTACACTTCCATGAAGTAGGCGCAATAGATTCGATTGTTGACATAGTCGGCGCGGCAATATGTCTTGATTATTTAAAAGTTGACCGGGTTATCTCGTCGCCTATCCAGGTTGGTTCCGGCATAATTCATTGCAGCCACGGCACATTGCCCGTACCTGCGCCTGCCACAGCGGAAATTCTTATGGGCATTCCCATGAAAACCGGCCTTGTGCCTTTTGAGGCCACAACGCCGACAGGCGCGGCAATCATTGCCGCAACAGCAACATCTTTTACGGATAGAATTGATTTCATCACCAAGAAAATCGGCTACGGGCTGGGCAGCAAAGATTCCCCCGTCGTCCCGAATGTCCTGCGCTTATTTTTTGGCGAAATAGCCGCAAATGCGGCAAAAGAGGATGATCCGGAAACAGGTGATGCCTTAATTATTGAGTGCAATATTGATGATATGAATCCGGAGTTCTATGACATCCTGATGGAGCGTCTTTTTGCCGCAGGCGCCCACGATGTATTTTTCACGCCAATTCTGATGAAGAAATCCCGTCCGGCGGTAACCGTATCTGCGCTTTGCGATGTCAGTTTGCAAAAAGTAATTGAAGAAGTCTTCTGGCTGAATTCATCAACCTTTGGCCTGCGTTCTTACAAAGTTGCCAAGTCTATGTTACGGCGGGAAATTGTGAAAGTAAAAACCAGGCATGGCGAAATTACAGTAAAAAATGGCTACTTAAATAACCGCATCATCAAGTCCAAACCGGAATATGAAGATTGCCGGCAACTGGCAAAAATAAATAACGTCTCCATTCAAGATATTTATGCAAGTATTCGTCTGGCAGAGAGGACTAAAAAATGAATACTGACGCATTAAAAATTCTTCTGGAAAATATCCGCGATGGAAAAATTGATATTGAAACCGGAATCACCCGGCTGAAGAATTTATCTTATCTTGATCTGGGTTGTGCCAAGCTCGATACACACCGCGAATTGCGCGTCGGTTATCCGGAGGTCATTTTCTGCCCGGGCAAAACTAATGAGCAGATAAAAACTATTGTTTCAGCCATGATGGAAGGAGAGGCAAACATCCTGGCCACGCGCGCAAGCGCTGATAATTTTGCCGCAGTCAAAGAAGTTTGTCCTGCTGCCGTGTATCAACCGCTTGCCCGGACCATTACTCTGACAAGACAAAAACACTCTATGCCCGAAAGTTATATCGCTATTGTCACGGCAGGGACGTCCGATCTGCCTGTTGCCGAAGAGGCAGCAGTTACTGCTGAAATTTTCGGTAATCGCGTGGAAAGAATTGTGGATGTCGGTGTTGCCGGTGTCCACCGCTTATTTGATAAGCTGGCGTTAATCCGTGGAGCCCGCGTCATTGTTGTGGTTGCCGGAATGGAGGGCGCGCTGCCTAGTGTTGTGGGCGGTCTTGTGGATAAACCGGTCATCGCGGTGCCAACTTCTGTCGGTTATGGCGCAAGCTTTCAGGGTGTGACTGCTTTGCTTGCCATGCTCAATAGTTGCGCCGGCGGCGTGTCGGTTGTGAACATAGATAATGGTTTCGGCGCAGGCTACATAGCCAGTATGATCAATAAACTCAAGTAAATCTTAAGCGGAAAACCACTATACAGAATAATTAAAAATCATAAGGAGACTTTTGGAATGTCCGATCAATTAACCTTTCCCCAACCGACACTTAAAGCCGGCGATGCATTGCATGGATTTAAAGTTCTGCGTGTGCAAACATTTGCCGACCTGCGGGTTACCGCCTACGAGATGGTTCAGAATAGAGCAGGTGCCAAGGTTCTTCACCTGCATTCATTTGACCGCGAAAATTTATACGCGATCGGTTTTCGCACACCGCCTGCTGATTCTACTGGGTTACCCCATATCCTGGAGCATTCCGTGCTGGCAGGCTCACAAAACTATCCGCTCAAAGATGTCTTTAAAGAATTGATGCGCTCCACGCTGCAAACTTTTATCAATGCCTTCACCTACCCGGACAAAACAATTTATCCGGTAGCCAGCCAGATAAAGGCCGACTTTTACAATCTGGCCCGCGTCTATACAGACCTTGTTTTAAAACCGCGCCTGCTTAAGGAAACCCTTGCCCAGGAAGGTCACCACCTGGAACTGACTACACCCGGTGATCTGGAAAGCCCGCTGATTATTTCCGGCATAGTCTACAATGAAATGAAAGGTGCATATTCTTCCCCCGATTCGCTCATGTATAAGCTAATCCAGGAAAATCTCTATCCTGATAGCATTTACGCTTTTGATTCCGGCGGAGACCCGGATGTAATTCCCACTCTTACTTATGAGCAATTTAAAAACTTTCACCAAACCTACTATTCGCCGACCAACGCGCGGTTTTTTCTCTACGGTGATATCCAGACAGCCGATCATCTTAAGTTTCTGGAAGGAGAGCTTGCTGGATTTGACCGGGTGCATGTGAATTCCGCAATTAAAAGTCAACCGCGTCTTACCAATCCCCGCAACGCTTACGGCACCTATCCCGTGGGCAAAGGCGAATCCCTGGAACATAAAACAATGGTCAATATTGCCTGGATGCTTACAGAAAACTGTGATTATGAAACGACTCTTTTTTTAGAGATTATCTCGGGACTTCTTGTCGGCAGCGCTGCCAGCCCTTTGCGCAAGGCGCTTATTGATTCGGGCTTAGGTGAAGATCTAACACCGACTTCCGGCATGGAATCTGATTTGAAGCAACTGCTGTTTTGCGTTGGTTTAAGAAATACAGAAAGTAAGAATATTAAAAAAATTGAAAGGCTGATTTTTGACACACTGCGAAAAATTGTCGCCGATGGATTTGACAGTGAGCTGATTGAAGGAATACTTCATCAGGTTGAGTTTCACGGCAAGGAAATTGTCCGCGGTTCTTATCCCTATGGTATATCTCTGATGGGTCATGTTTTTCAGACATGGCTCTACGATGGCGATCCTTTGATCGGCCTGGATTTCCCCAAGACTATTGAAGATGTACGCAGACGCTTAGCAGCGGATCCGCAGATTTTCCAGAAAATGACTAATGAGTGGTTAGTGGATAATCCTCATCGCCTTTTGGCGATTATGGAACCGGATCCGGATTTCAGCGCAAAGAAAGATAAAGCCTTTCAGAAAAAAATGAGCAAGCTGAAATCATCACTGACTCAAGAAGAACTGACTCAAATCGATACTCAAGCCGCACAGCTAAAGGCCTTCCAGTCGGAAGAGGATACGCCGGAAGCATCGGCCATGCTCCCAAAATTAAAGCTTGCAGATATTCCACGCAAAGTTGATATAATCCCGACACAAATAAGCAGGCTTGAGAATGTCCAAACTCTCACCCATGATTTATTTACCAACGGCATTGCTTATGTGGATTTAGTTTTTGATCTCGGCCATATACCGGAAGAACTTCAGCCGTATCTGCCGCTCTTGGGGAAAATGACAACAGGCATGGGAGCTGCAGGTTTCAGCTATGAAGAAATGTCCAAGCGCATCGCCTTGAAAATGGGTGGTTTTGGTTATGATCTTTCCTCCGGATTTACAGCCGACGCGAAAGCAAGCTTTCAGAAAATGATTTTTTCTTTCAGCTCTCTATATCGCAATCTGCCTGAGGCGATAAATATTATCACCGATATTCTTAGCGCAGGCGATTTAAGCGCGGATGCCCGGATGCGCGATTTGATTGCGGAGAGAAAAAATAATCTGCAATCAGCAATAGTGCCTTCCGGTCATATATTTGCCAAGAGAGCGGCAGGAGCGGCGCTAAGCGTGCCTGCCTATCGTGATGAACAATGGAATGGCCGCACCCAGTTGAGATTTGTTCAGCAAACGGCAGTCAATTTAGAAGCGACAAAACCCGACCTGCAGGAAAAGTTGCAACACTTGAAATCTCTGGTCTTCAATCAAGAGAACATGATTATCAACATTACTGCCGATGATCAGGGCATAAAACTCGTTTATGAAAATATTGTACAACTTTTACGAAAGCTCCCCGCTAATAAAGTTGTGCAGGAACAAAAGCAACCCCAACTGACTCCGGTTCACGCCGGTATTGCTGTGCCCACTTCCGTATCTTATGTCGCCAGCGTTTTAAAAGCGCCAGCCTATATTCATCCGGCATCCGCAATGCTAATGCTCGGTTCCAAAGAGCTGTCCAACAGCTATCTTTATAAGCACATCCGCGTGCAGGGTGGCGCCTATGGCGGCATGTCGTCTTTCGATCCCTCGCTGGGTTTATTTTCATTTATCTCTTATCGTGATCCTCACATCGCGGAAACACTGCAAATATTTAAAGACGCGCAGGCTTATATTTGCCAAAATGAAATGGCCTCAGACGACATGGAAAAAGCCATCATCAGCACAATTGGCGCGCTCGATAAACCGCTTGATCCTTCAGGGCGCGGCTACGCGGCCATGATGCGCATTATTGCCGGTACGACAGACGAAATGCGGCAAAATTTCCGGGATAATGTTTTAGAGGCAACGCCACGCCAGGTCAAAGACACCTTGAAAGATTACTTTGAGAGATCCAAAAAATTAAAAGCAGTAGCGGTCTATTCCGCAAGCGATAAGCTTGCCGAAGCCAATCTTCTGCTTGATGAAAAATTGATTGTGGAAAATCTTATTGAAGAAGAATAGTATGGTAGAGCATGAGCCTTCAACAACGATAAATTGTTTTTCCTGCGAGCATTTTTTTATTACATATAAAGCTAAATTCCCTTACGGCTGCCGCGTCATGGGCTTCAAATCCGTTCGCATGCCTTCTGTCGACGTCTTTGCCAATTCCGAAATGGATTGCAATTTGTACACGCTTAAGGAGAGAATGAAAAAGGGTTAGCAGGCCTGTTAGAAATAAATTGACACACGGTACCCTTATTCATATACTCCCACTGTAAGAAAATACATCGAATTCAAATCAAAGGAGGATATAAAAAATGAAAATACTGAAGATTGTTCTCATCGCGGTTCTTGTTCTTATCATTGCCGGATTAACATGGGCGACTATCAGCTACAATTTGTACTCGCCAAAAGAGGTAAATACCGCGCCGGACAAGGCGGATCTTAAATATTTCCGCGAAAGCTATGAGAAATCGAGGGATGCTTTTCGAACCGAGGCGAAATCGCTTGCGGGAAAATATAAAGCCGCATCGCAGGCATCATTCAATGTTCCGTCAAAAAATGACAAAGACCTGACGGTGGACATGCTTTATATCCCGGCGCTGAAAAACAAAAAGGGACTCATCATTATTTCATCCGGGGTACACGGAGTGGAGGGCTTCACCGGAAGCGCGGTTCAACGCATGATGATGGAAGAGTTCATGACAGATGAGAATCTGGCTTCAACAGGATTTCTCTTTATCCACGGGATGAATCCTTATGGCTTTAAAAACAGCAGACGCGTGACAGGAAACAACATAGATCTCAACCGCAACAGCTCACCTACCGATGAGCTTTATAAAACTAAAAATACCGGATACCCCGCCGTAATGGATCTGATAAATCCTCAGGAAAGCGTCAATACGGCTTCCGCCGGAAACATCTTCTTCGAGCTTAGAGCCATCCGCAAAATAATCAGCGCGGGGATGCCGGTGCTTCGTCAGGCTATACTGCAAGGTCAGTACGAATTCCCGAAAGGGATATTTTACGGCGGTTCCGCGCCCGAACCTCAGATTAAAAGCGTTACGCCGTTTATTAAAAAATTCTCTGCCGGATATCCCTTGGTTATGAACATAGATCTCCATACTGGATATGGGCAAAGGGGAACGCTTCACCTGTTCCCAGACTCGATAAAAGATAAAAAAATTAGAGCAATGATGGAGAAAGTCTTTGACGGCTACAGGATAGACTGGGGCGATAGCAAGGATTTTTATACTGTCACCGGAGATTTTCCGGGGCATCTTGGAAAGATCATTACTACAGGCGCGTTTCTCCCGATGAGCTTCGAATACGGTACCCTCGATAGCCAGACTACGGTAGGTTCGATAAAATCGCTTCATACAACGATACTGGAAAATCAGGGCGTAAACTTCGGTTATAAGTCGGACAAAAATAAAGCTGAGGTTGAAAAGAATTTCAGGGAGATGTATTTCCCTTCATCCCCGGCGTGGAGAACAAAGGTAATAAAAGATTCACGGATTATGACAAAAAAGGCGCTGCAACAGTTCAGGGAGCTTTAGATTTGGATCACGGGTAGGATACCTCAAAGCAAGCTGCGAGGTATTCTACCCACCACAGTCATAAGGCGAATATTGCAGTTATGATAAAACTATTTGTGGGGAGTATTATGAAAATCGTATTTTCCGTTCTCTTTTTCTTGTTTTCATTAGCATCAATGGTATCAGCTGAAGTCTTAGATGTAAATATTAAGGGCGTTGATGATGGGAAAAAGACAAGTAGGCAACAAGATTACAGGGAAGCGGTTATGAATGCCAAGCTCCAAGCGATTGAACAATCCGGAGCATCAATAGAATCAATTACGGAAGTGGTCAACTTCAAGTTAAAATATGACGCTATCGAATCAAAATCAAGCGCAATATTGCTCCCTGGTTTCCAAATTATTGATATTGGATATGTCGCTGATGGAACCTATCAAATTGTATTAATAGGTAAGATACAGATGGGGGGAAAGACTACTCAAGCCAGAGAAATCGGCAGAGATGGTCAGTTTATCGCCTATGACAACAGGACAGTCTTGGACACGAGTACGAAACTGATGTGGGCGGCAAGGGACAACGGGAGCGATATAAATTGGGCAGATGCCAAATCCTTTTGTGATAATTATCGCGGAGGTGGCTATAAAGACTGGCGGATGCCGACACCGGAAGAGTTAGAGTACTTGTATGACGGTAGTAAAAGTTATAAAATAGCAAACGATGTTCATCATGAAATCCGCTTGACGGAATTGATTCGGATATCTGCTTACTATGTATGGTCATCAGAGGTAACCTTTTACGATCAAAGAGTTTCCCCTTTTTTCATTTGGTGGCGCACCGAGAAACGCCGTGCCCCCTACGGCACCTCAGTCGATTTCCTCTATGGCACCAGACCATCGAGCGGCGAGAATGCGACAAAATACTACCGGGCACTTCCGGTGCGTAATGCCAAATAGGTTATTTGGTCATTTAAAGTTACCCTCACCTGGCGGCTGTGTAATTGTGTCTTTGCGAGGGAGTGTAACAACCGAAGCAATCTCATACTCTCCTCGTTGAACAAGGGGTTGCAACCCCTTGTTCTGTTTAGATTGCCACACTGCACACGCCTGGCAGGAAGAAATCTTTAATCAGTATCGTAGCAGCCTATTTTTCTTGAGATGACGATGCGCTGGACTTCAGATGTCCCCTCACCGATGGTCAGCAGCTTGTGGTCACGGTAGAATCGTTCGATGTTGTATTCCTTCATCAGGCCATACCCGCCATGAATCTGCACGGCTTCCGCCACTACGCGACCCATTACTTCCGAGCAATAGAGTTTGGCCATGGCCGCTTCCTTACCGAAAGGCTTGCCCTGGTCTTTGAGGTAGCAGGCCTTATACAATAAATTGCGCGCTGCTTCAATCTCGGTTGCCATATCGGCAAGCTTGAAGGCGTTGACCTGGAAAGTGGATATTGGTTTGCCAAACTGTTTGCGTTCCTTGGCATATTTCATCGCCAGTTCATAGGCTCCCTGCGCGCCGCCCAGACCCATAGCGGCAATGGCGAGCCTGCCGTTATCGAGCGTCTGGAGCATTTGGTGAAAGCCTTCACCGCGTTTCCCCAACAGATTTTCTTCGGGCACCTTGCAGTCATCAAAATAAAGTTCACCCGTATCGGATGACCGCCACATCATTTTCATTGTCATCTTTTTAGTGGCAAATCCGGCAGTGCCATTGGGAACGAGGATGCAGGAGACTTCCTTCTTGTCACCTTTTGTACCGGTGATGGCTTGCACTGTGCAAACGCCTGCCATTTTACTGGTTGAATTGGTGATGAAAATTTTACTTCCGTTAATCACCCACTGACCCTTGTCTAGCTTGGCGTTGGTCTTGCTCGCGCCGGCATCGGAACCGGCATCTGGTTCGGTAAGTCCGAAAGAGGCCAATATCTCACCGCTACAGAGGCGCGGCAGCCACTCTGCTTTCTGCTTTTCACTTCCGTAATAATAAATTGGACCTATGCCCAGGGAATTGCCGGCGGCTACAGTCGCGCCATTAGAGCCGTCAATCCTGCAGATTTCCTCAACTGCGATAACATAGGATAGATAGTCCATACCGGCACCACCGTATTCGGCAGGCACATAGATCCCAAAGAGGCCGAGGGCGGCCATCTTTTTGGTCAGGTCATAGGAAAATTCTTCTTTTTCGTCAAGCTCAATTGCCACCGGAGCGATCTCTTTTTCAGCAAATTCGCGGACGTTGTAGCGCAGCATTTTCTGCTCTTCATTCAACCAGAAATCCATTGCAATCCCCCCACTAATTATTTTTTTTATATTTTATAAAATAAGCTATTGTTTTGGATGTTTGCGTGTATATGCTGACTATTTTTGCTTGTCAAGAAATATTCCGCATTGAAAAATGGGAGGAGCATGCGATTTACTATTTATGTTTTATACTGGGTAAGCCGGCAAGGTAGAGGGAGCTGGCCAATTTTGCCTGCGGTAATGTTTTCTGCAAAAACAAACAAACATCGAGAAGCTTTTTTAAATCAACCCCGGTTTTTATGCCCATTTCTTCAAATAGAAAAACCATTTCTTCCGTGGCAACATTGCCCGAAGAGCCAGGTGCGTAAGGGCAGCCGCCTAATCCCCCCGCCGCCGCATCGAAGGAGCGAATGCCTGTATCGTAGGCACGCAGTGTATTGGCCAGTGCCAGCCCCCGCGTGTTATGAAAGTGCGCCCCGAAGTTTATCCGGGGAAAAAGCCTGAGGCATGCGCCGAATTTTTCTTCCACCATCCGGGGATTGCCAAAGCCTACTGTGTCACAAAGAGTTATTTCCTGAATGCCGCAGGCGGCAACTTTTTCAACCATGCGCAAAACGGCAGCATTGGTAATGTTTCCTGCAAACGGACAGCCGAAAGCGGTGGCTAAATCTACACGCAATGATATGGATGGATCAGGAAGGAATGTCTTGCAAATACTTTGCAATTCTTTTAATGATTGCTGCGGTGTCTGCCCGACATTGCAGCAATTGTGCTTGCGGCTGACAGAAAAGAAAAAGATGAGTTTTTTGATGCCGCAGGCAATTGCTTCCTGTGCGCCGCGCTCATTGGGAATCAGCGTTGAAAGAACAACTCCTTTCAATGATTTAATTCCCTGGGCTACATCTTTTATATTGCGAAATTGTGGAATGGCTCTTGGTGCCACAAAAGAACCGATTTGAATTTCTTTAAAGCCACAAGCGGCAAGCTTTTTGATAAGCAGGATTTTTTTATCCGTGGGGACAAATGTTTGAATATTTTGCAGACCGTCACGCGGCCCGACCTCAATAATTTTCACTTTTCCCATAAGGAATTGTCGTTTCACTAATGATGAAAGCTCCCTGCTTTGGTAAGCAGAGAGCTTTCATGTTATTACTCTAATACAAGGAGTATCTGATTGGTGGCGACTTTGTCTTTTTCCTTAACTTTGATTTCTTTGACGACACCTGCGGCCTTCGCGCAAATGGGATTTTCCATTTTCATGGCCTCCAAAATCATCAACTCATCATCAGCCTGAACCTTATCTCCTACTTTAACCAGAATCTCCGAAATCGTTCCCGGCATGTGTGCTACGATATCAACTGCCATTTTATATTCCTCCTTAATAATTTTTAAATGTGACTTTATTTTTTCCAGAGTGGATCCGCAGGACCCCACTTGTCAGACAGAACCACATCACCTTCCCAGTCCGGCGGAATCTGCTGCCCTATTTTTTCTCCCTCTTTTTCAATCAGTTTTTTCAATCCGGGGCGCGCATGTTCCATGTGTCCTGCTTTAATTGTACGCCCGTTAATGATCGCCTCTGATCGAAGTCTGGCCCCCATGGTTTTTTCCATTTTGTTACCCAGCAAGAGAACTCGGTTCACATCATATCCGTGTTTGATGCCCAGTTCGTCAATCTGTACCAGCAGGTCTTCCATGCAAACAAGACCGACATATCTTGGATCATAATAATATTCACCCGTGCCTTTAATCGGACAATCATCAAGGAAATTGGCCGGCTGCCCGCCCAAACCACCTAGCGTTGCCTCGAAGCGGCAGATACCAGCCTGCAGGGCAGCCAGGATGGAAGAAGAGGCAATTCGTTTAGTCTCGTGAAGATGACACAGGTGCGCCTCCGGGTTGGGCATCGCGTCCATAACCATCGAAAAATACCGGTAGACATCGGCGGCATTGGCCGAACCGTCATGATCGGCATGCTCAACATCGTGAGCTCCGATCTGAAACCATCGTTTGGTGAATTCTACCGCATCTTCCATTTTCGTGGCACCGCTGATGGGACTGCCCCAAATTGTGCTTACGGTACCACACATTTGAATACCTGCATCTCGCGCCTTTTTAATGCATCTTTCAGCCTCACGCCAGTACTGAGTCAAAGTAGTGCCAGAATTGGCGAAGTGATGCTCTGGATCGGTAGAAACCATCATCAAAATCCTGTCGGGGCCATAACCATTTTTTTTCATCTCAATTGCCCGATCCACAGCAACTTCCCGGATTGTCACACATGTTAAGATGATGTCCTTATCCAGATTAATTCCTGCCTTCGAGGCACGTTTTTTAAATTGGTCATCACGAATGGCCTTCATAACCTCATCGGCATCTTTAAACTGGGGCGTTGTTTTTGGCGATCCCAGATTGGTAACTTCCAGATCACGGCAACCGGCAAGGATCATTTCCTGCCCGTAAAATATTTTCGCTTCCGTGGATATGAATTTCTCGCAATGCTGAAAACCATCCCGAATCGTTATATCTCCAATGGTTACCTTTTTCGGCATTCGGGGAAATATTTTCCAATAATCATATTCAGTCATAATTTATTCTCCGTTTTTATAATATTATGGCTTATTCGCCTTTGAAATTTGGTTTCCTTTTTTCCGCAAATGCGGTTAATGCCTCTACCCTGTCTTTGCTGGGAATTATCACTTCATAAGCTTTCGATTCCAGCGGCAAGGCAACTGACAATGACGCATCCATGCCGCAATTTATCGCAAACTTCGCTTGCGCCACGGCAATTGGACCATTGGCGGCAATTTCTTGAGCCAACTCGCAGGCGGAATCAATTAACTTCCCCGGCTCCACAACCTTGTTAACCAGCCCGATTTCCAGGGCGGTTGCAGCCGTAATACGGCGAGCTGTAAATATCAATTCCTTGGCTTTGGCAATACCGACGATTCGAGGCAGACGCTGAGTTCCACCCGCTCCTGGAATGATCGCCAGAGATGTTTCCGTTAATCCCATAACGACATTACTTGCGGCAATACGCAAGTCGCAGGCTAGAGCCAGCTCCGTTCCACCGCCAAAAGCAAACCCGTTAATTGCGGCAATCACCGGCACACGTAAATTTTCCACGGAAGTAAATACATTACGGATGGTAAAAATAAAGCGGCGGACTTGATCTTGTGTCATGGTCCTGCGCTCTTTTAAATCCGCTCCTGTAGAAAATGATGCTTTCTTGGGGTCATCACCGCCGGCACCTGTTATGATCAAACAGCGCAAACTGCTATCGAAATTAGCTTCGCGAACAGCGTCACCTAATGCCGCAAGCAATTCAAAGCTAAAACAATTCATGGCTTCAGGGCGGTTTAATGTCAAAAGTAAAATCCCTTCGCCTTTTTTCTCCTGTAATAAGACATCAGCCATTTTATTTCTCCTTGCTATTTACTGTTAAAATTTGAGGTCTCCCCAATCGGATCCTCTTACCGGAATACGTAAGGCAATTTCAAAAGCGCGTGCCAGTTTATCGCGAGCCTCACTAAATGCAATTACTCCATCATGAAACACAAGAGACCCTGTATAAAAGGGATGGCCTTCATTGCTATAGCGATCCCGCATCATCTGACGGAATTTTTCCATTTCCTCTTCGTTTACGGCACCACCCTTAGCTTCAATGTTCTTCCTGCGAATTGTTTCCACAACAAATCCTGCCGTATTGCCGGACATAACGGATGTTCTGCCCCTCATGTTCGTAAAGGCAAACCTCGGCTTGAAAGCCCTGCCGCACATTCCATAATTGGCAGCGCCGTGATCCGGCCCGATAACATAAGTTATTTTTGGCGCTTCTAGGCAAGAGCATGCCCGAACCATATCAGAGCCGTATTTGCCGATGCCACCCCATTCTTCAGACTTGCCCACCATATAACCGGGCGAACCCTGCAAAAACAAAACAGGCAATTTGGAATTGCCGCAGCGGATCATCCACTCTGTAGCTTTTCTGGCTGCCTCTATGTAGATAACTCCACTGGCATTGGAGGCAACTACACCAATCGGAATTCCTTTCAGCCACATTTTGCCGCAGACGATAGAATCTCCGCGTCCGGGGCCATACGTTGCCTTATATTCATGAAAGTAACTGTCATCAGCCAGACATTTTATCGTGTCTTTGATGTTGATCTGCTGATAAGTATCAACGGGACTTGTGCGCATCATTTCTTTGAAATCAAATTTTGGTTCGCGGGATTCCCGCCTGTCGATATTAATTTTTTGTGATGGTTCAAATTCAATCATCGCTCGCAGCTTTCCAATTCCTTCTTCCTGCGATTTTACAAAATGGTCGCAACCACCGGAATGCTGGGTATGAACGTAAGCTCCGCCTAAATCTTCCTGAGAAACCGTCTCTCCGATTGCCGATTTAACCATGGGTGGGCCGGCCAAAAATGCAAATGCCAGTTTTTCAATCATTATCGATTCAGTGGCCAGATAAACCATGTAGGCACCACCGGCTGTATTTCCCCCCGTAGAAAGTGTGTATTGCTTAATGCCTCTTGAGGACATGCGGCACATATTATAAAACATGGTTCCGAAGTGGCCGTCATCAGCAAAGCAACCCAATTGCAGTGGCAAATTGATTCCGCCGGAATCGGCAATATAAATACAGGGGATTCCGCATTGTTCGGCAATGGCCTGCGCGCGCATATGCTTCTTTAAAGTAATCGGGAAATAAGTTCCTGCGGCAAATCGATTTTCATTAGCAAAAATCATGCAGTCTTTGCCATGAATTGACCCCACTCCTGTGATAACGCCTCCGCCAGGTATATGACCACGTTTCTCTTCTTCATAAATAACACCGCCGTAGAGTTTTTTCTCGCCGATATTATATCCCGCGTCCAGACCAACCTCAAAAAAATCTGTGCCCGGATCAATAAGCTTTTTAATCAGGTCACGCATCGGCTTTTTACCCTGCTTTAACAACCTTGCAGTCTGGTCGTCCCCGCCGATGTTATAGGCTTCTTCCCGATGCTTCAATAAAAGAGAATCCTGCTCTTCCCAATATTTCAGATTAGCGACTTTATCTCTTTCCTGCCGTTCCGCTCTAGTCATCTTTTTTGTCTCTTCAGCCATAGTTCCTCCAAAAAATATAAATATTATCATACTCGTAATAACGAGTATATATTTTAGCAATTAACTCGTCTTCTTACTCCACGATTGAGGATGAGGAGTAGGAAAAATAATATTTTCGGATTAGATTTTTTTATTCTATCAGAGTAAACACTTGATCCAGGGCTGACTACGTGATCTTTATCCCCTGCAAAAATTACTATCCGACAATTTATATTTGGCAATTACACTATTTCTTTGTTGGTTTCAACCATCTTTTACATCTTTTTACATAGCTAATACCATCCTGTTCTATACTTGATAAAAATTCTTAAATATCATAGGTTAACAATATGGGGCTTAGATATTTACCCAACTTTTTTAAAAATCTTTGTTATAGACAGGTTGTGGAAAATAATCGTATATTGTATCCATTGACTATGCCATGGCATCTTATAAAACAGGAGCAATCGAAATGAAAAATGATGAAGATTCGTCACTTCTGCAAGGAAATGAAGGTCGCCTCGATAGCTTGCCTGGTGCGGAAGTAAGCAAGAAAGATAGCGAAAATGATCAAACAAAAGTTATCAGTGAAATAGAAAAACGTTTTAGTGCAATATTTGGCGATGATAACAAAGAATTAAAATTAGAAGCAAAACCCAAAGAGCAACCCACAGTAGAAGAAATCATCCTCAACGCGGAACTGGCAGACATTAGAAGATTTAGTCAATCGCAGGCCGAACCTTCTTCATCCAACATCGCCGCGTCTTCGCCATTAGAAGACATTAAAAATATTATCCTTTCGCTGGAAGAGGAAATTGACAGCGAGATACTTGATAGGTACGATGCCGAGATTAACAAATTACAAGCGTTAAATGAAGGCAATTCTACTATTTTGGGATTTTTACAGATCCTTCGTTTTCTGGGAAAGTATATTCGAGTAAAAGGAAGAGATTCCCGCCATGCCTCCATGACCTTGCTTTTGACAATTTATAATAGTCTGGAAGATGTCATTCTGTCTGAAGACATGACCGATGAAAATAAACGCGGCCTTCTTCTGGATGATATTCAAAGCTACCGGGAATGGGCAGCTCAGATTGACGGAGAAAATGATTTATTTGATTTAAATAGTGAAAAACAGGAGCTGGATCTTTTTTTATCCTCAATAGCAGGGGGGGAAGTCCGTCCGGTCGCGGCAAAAGAGTCTTCGCCTGAGATGCCCATACAGCGGGATTTACAATCTGACATTCAATTCAAGACTGGATTTCCGGACGATACGATCAGCATGGGAAAATTGGAGAAAACTCCTTTTGTACTGGATAATACATACACCAAAAATGCGCAAAGCAACCCAAAGCAAAATTGGATGGAAATCGCGAAAAGCCTTGATAAAAACAGCAATGAAGAAACAAAGGAATTTGAACCAGAAGACATCCACAGCCATAAGATTACCTGGATTGCTCTGATTATTGTGTTACTAATTCTTTCCCTGACGGTCACTGGTTTTTTATGGTTCTACCCGGAGAAAAAAAATCAGGCGCGGCAGTGGATTGCTTTTAATATTCCCTATGCCGATAAAGTATTAACTGTCGAGAAGAAGCAAAAAAGTCAGGATATAGGCAAGATCGAATTCATTGACGTACAGCAGCGTTTCATAAGGAATCCTTCCCTAGGCAGGAATATCAGGGTTATTGAAGGTATAGTTAGAAACAAAACAACCGCAGGCATATCCAAAGTTAAATTGTTAGGAGAACTTTATGATTCGGAAGGATTATTGCTTTTAACATCTCAGGCATCACTTGCGGGTAATGTTCTTACCGATGATAAATTGGAGAAACTCGACGAAGATAAAATCTTCTCGGCACTTTCTATAGCACCGGCAAGCAATCTTTCGGAAGCCAGGATTCCACCTATGGGTCAAGTACCGTTCATGATCGTCTTTACCAAGAATCCTGACCGGGTATTCAAATTAGTCGTAATCCCGGTTTTTGAATAATTAATCCGTTTTAATTTCCATTTTATTTCGATGTCGCTCCAGCGCCAGGGCAATCAGTTTATCCAGCAAATCGCTGTATTTCAGACCTGTGGCTTCCCATAGCTTAGGGTACATGCTGATACTGGTAAAGCCGGGGAGCGTATTTATTTCGTTTAGATAAAATTCGTTGGTCTTCCTGTCCAGAAAGAAATCCACTCTTGCAAGAGAACTGCATCCCAGGGCCATGTAACCTTGAACAGCCGTTTTGCGGATGAGATCGGCAAGATTTCCACCGAAATCAGCGGGTATTTTCATTGTTGCGCCATTCGGATCAATATATTTGGCTTCGTAGGAATAGAATTCATGATTATCTGAATTAGGAAGTATTTCACCCAATATGGACGCTGCCGGGTTTTCATTACCCAAAACGGCGCATTCAATTTCCCGGCAATCAATTGCCTTTTCGATCATTATGCGGGTATCGAATTGAAAAGCGAAATCAATTGCTTCTGGTAGCAATTCTTTTGTCTTGACCTTTTTCACTCCCACCGAAGAACCGGTACACAATGGTTTGACAAAAAGCGTTTTCCCGAGCTTACTTATAGCATCCTCAATAATAATTCCTGAGTTTTCCTGCCACTTATGTTTACTGATAGTGATAGATGGCACAACTGGAATACCCGATTCTTTAAGTAATCTCTTGGCTATATCTTTATCCATTCCCACGGCAGAGCCTGCTACATCCGCTCCGATATACGGAACCATCGCCAGCTCCAGCAATCCCTGCAATGTACCATCTTCGCCATAGGTCCCATGCAAAACAGGGAAAATGACATCAACTACTACTTCTTCATTTTTGTTTTCAACATTGTAGATGTGCAGCTTGTTTCCCTGCTCAAAATGATTAACCAGCCATTTCCCTCGTTTTTTTAAGGAGAGAATCCGACCGAAATCTTTATCCGGAACAATTTCCGGCTGATCCTGAACATACCAGCGGCCGTCACGATCAATGCCTATGGCTATAACTTCATATTTGTTTTGATCCAGTGCGGAAACGACCGATGCAGCCGAACAAAGAGAAACGCTGTGTTCGCCCGACCTTCCGCCATAAAGCACGCCAATTTTTATTTTTGCATAAGAATCCAATTTATGTTGCATAACCCCTCCTTGCCAAGTAACTGTTATATATGCTTTTGGAATTGAAGATGTCAAATTATAATTAGGGCGGTTAGTTTCCCTTGACATAAAAGCAGATATTAATATAGCTTAAACATAATCGCTTTTGAGGAGGAACAAATATTATGTCCATTGTAAGTTGGAAAAAAGATGAAACCGTAGCCATAATCAGCATGAACAACGGCGAAAACCGCCACAATCCCGCTTTTGCCAAAGCCATGCTTGCGGCGTTGGAGGAAGTGGAAAAAGACACATCCGTCTATTCCATCATTCTGACATCCAGTGATGAAAAAAGCTGGTCGCAGGGTATTGACGTGTCGTGGATCTTTCCGGCATTTACCGGCAAGGAATTCGATTCCATCAAACAATTTATGTATGACATGAATAAAGTCTTCAAGGCCATGCTCCTTATGCCCATGCCTGTGATCGGGGCTCTCAACGGACACACAGCCGGTAATGGGAGCATCCTGGCCTGCTGCTGCGATTTCCGTTTAATGAAGGCCGATCGCGGGTGTTTCTTCTTCCCCGAAGTGGATCTCAACATTCCATTTCTTCCCTCGATGCAGGAAATGATGAAGAAGACATTTCCCTATTACAAGCTGGTTGAAGCGACACTGACAGGACAGCGCTATAATGCGGCAGAGTTGGAGAAGCATCACGTTATCCATAAAGCAAGCGATAATGCTGTGGCACTGATGGAGGATTCACTGGCTTTTGCCAAGACCTTTAAAAAGGGCAGATCAATTTTCGGTGAGATGAAAAAGCGTTTCCATAAACACATCATTGCCGCCATGGAAAATGAAGATCCGGCATATATTGAACCGCTCGATCTGTTCAAACAATGAACCGGCTATTTCCGGAAAAAATTCGAGCCCAGGAAGGTGATGCTTTTAGTCTTTTGGGTGAGCTTGCATTCAAATGAGTCTGTTTTCGGATTATAAAACAAACAAGAAGATTCCTCCGCGGATGAAGTCTCGCATCCTGTCGGAGATTTGTCATAGTTGGATACTTTTATCTGGGACTTAATGGGGACGGCTCTATTTAATTGACATCATCCGCTAACCCACGCCAATCCTGCATTTCCCCTTCACTCTCTACGCGGCAATCTTCAACTTGTACCAGTTAACCATCAAACATTAGCCCTGCTTCGCTTCGCTTGTTTTTAGCTAGTCTCATTAAAGGCTGATTGGCCTGGCATAATACCAAGTAAGCTTTCAAAAATTAAAATCTTAATGTTTGAATGCAACTTGGTATAAACATGCATGCCGGCTTCCGTGACAAGCGGGATAGGCCTATTTTACAATGGTAAAAACCGCTTGACATAAATATCAATATTGATACTATACAGGAAATGGCGAAAATCGAAGAAATTCTTACAAGGATGAAAAGAAATCCGTCGGATGTCAGGTTTTCTGACTTGAGCAAGGTATGTATTTATTATTTTGGCAAGGCACGGCAGAAGGATGGAAGTCATCATGTTTACAAGACGCCGTGGCAAGGAGATCCGCGTATCAACATACAAAATGACAAAGGAAAGACTAAGGCTTATCAGGTGAAGCAAGTACTGCTGGCGCTTGAGAAGTTGGAGGTTGAATATGCCGCTGAAAAATGATCGTTATACATATCGAGTAACCTGGTCTGATGATGATCAGGAATATGTTGGCTTATGTACAGAATTCCCCAGCTTAAGCTGGCTGGATGAAGCACCGGAAACGGCACTAAAAGGTATCCGAAAAATTGTCGAAGGTGTTATCAATGATATGACGCAATCGGGTGAAGAGGTGCCTCAAGCGATTGCCTGTAAAAAATTCAGCGGTAAATTTATGGTACGTGTGCCTCCGGAAGTTCATAGAAACTTGGCCATTCAGGCATCGGAATCAGGCGTCAGCCTAAACCGGATAGCTGGAGCAAAGCTAAGCCGGTAAGAAGGGAATAATGGGGACGTCCCCTTTGATTGCTTTTGCGCCTATTTGGGTGGCAGCGTCCGGACAAAATTCACCGCTTTTTGCACCCAGTCATTGAGTTCTTCATCTGAATCCAGAGCTTCGGATACAACCATAACCCAACCTGTTAATGCTTTTCCGGTAAGGTCAAACTTTTTTATATGGGGCATCTTCAACGCCTCATTATAATTAGCGGCACCTACGCGAACAATCAGATTGTCTCGAATTATACCGCAGACCATGTTACCGAAAAGTAAAAAACAAATTCCCCCAAACATTTTCTTTTCATCAAACTCAGGCTCTTCTTCTAATATCTCGCGAATTCTCTGCGCTAACCCTGTATCGTATGGCATTGTTCACCTTTAAAGCACCTATTCTCTTTTCGGTGTCCACTCGTAATTATTTTTAGCGATTTTCTATTAATCGATATTGCCGGCTATTTCCGGAAAAAATTCCAGCCCAGGAAGGTGATGCTTTTAGTCTTTTGGGTGAGCTTGCATTCAAATGAGTCTGTTTTCGGATTATAAAACAAACAAGAAGATTCCTCCGCGGATGAAGTCTCGCATCCTGTCGGAGATTTGTCATAATTGGATACTTTTATCTGCAATTGATGTCTGTGCTGATCAAAATGCCATGTTGCCGGATGAAAACTATCAAAACCACCGACAAAAGTAAGTCTGCCATCGGCATGAAAAACTATAGACATTGGAGGGGAGGAGCCGCCCGGATACTCCCATGTCTCTTCCGGGGACATATAAAAGGCTTTCAGTGAGCATGATGTAAGGACACCTGAAAAAATCAGCAATAAGAAAAGCAAAAGTCCTTTATCTCTGATCAACTGAATATGTTTTATATTAAACGCCATAAGAAACCCTATCTCACTCTAAATGGGTGTACCTTATCACTCTTTTTGTTTTTATAGAAGATAATAATAATCAGTTCGATTTTTTTAAAGCTCCCGCCAAGGCGGCATCTGCTCTTCTTGTTTCGTCCACCATGCGTTTGACCTTTTTGAGGTCTTTTTGAAAGCGGACAGGCCTGCCTTCTTTATCGACTGCATTGGTTTTAGTACAACTGTCCACCCCTGCCGGTTGCAGATTAACGATTGCATCAAAGACGTTTTCGTCCGAAAGACCACCGGCCAGGATTACGGTGATGGGACTTTGCTTAATGATCTCCCCGGCCATATTCCAATCGCAAACCTCTCCGGTAATGCCAACATAACCCGCCACTGGCTGGTCATGAACGGCAACCTGATTGCCAATTATCGTATCAATAAGGAAAAGGTCACTAACTGGCGCCAGTAGTTTGGTAAAGGAAAGGATATTATTTAAAACATCGCTTTCCCTTACTGCGCCTGGCGTTGGCACTGATATTGATCGCATAATTTTAACCTGCGGGAACCTGTTTTTGAGATCTGCCTGAAGCGTAATAAAAGCGTCAATTTCCCGCATGGTTGTTGCCTTATTTTCGGGAAATATAGAGATTGCCTCACAGAAATGGACAAAATCAGGCCGATAGTAATCCAAGGCCTGAAAAACAGTTTGCGGGTCGCCAAAGAGCGGGATTAAACCACTTTTCCCTCCCGCCTGCTGAATTGTCTGAACGGTTTTCCTGATGGACTCCACTTTCCACGAATTTCCCGATAACAGAACACTGCCAATGTGATCAACGCCCAAAGCAATGAGAGCCTCTGCCTCTGCCGGGTTTTGCACTTCATAGATTTGGACAAGAGTTTTTGTCATGAAAAAGACATATCATTTCCTGCGTGGCCAATCAAGAGTGCTATAAAAAATTACAATCTCGGAAAACTTCCATGCAAATGTTCAATAGGGCGGCCTGAACATTTAATTGCCATTTATTGCAGGTTGAAGTATAAGAAATATCGTATTCTTAAAATACCCTAAAGGGCACTACAGGGGCACTTCGCCGTGTCGCGCTTAGCTTGCACGCAATGACAAACGAAGATTATGACACAGTCTCACAGCGGGATTGATTATTTGATCATTATTCTTTGCAAGAACTTTCCCAATCCGGAGCTTGGGAACGAGTGTGTGAAATAAACTATAGATGGAGGTTCTATGCGTAAAATAATATTTTCCCTGATCGTTAGTCTTTGTCTGACCGCACAGCTTTACGCCGCGCAATCCGCGATTAAAATAGTGGAAGGCACTGCCTGTCTGGGAGATGACAAAACGCGCAAGCAAACCGAAACTTTGGCCATGGCCGATGCCAAGAGAAACGCCATTGAGCAGGTCCAAACCTACGTGTCTTCATCAACCGAAGTGCAGGACTTTGAGCTTAAGAAAGATCTTGTCACCGCTTATGCCGATGCTAGGGTTGAGGTGATCGAAGAAATGGGGAAGGGTTGGCATAAAGATCCGGCGCAGGGTGATTGCTACAAGGTCAAGATCAAGGCTGATGTCATCCCTAATGAAAAGGTAATGAAGAAGGTAAAAGATACAGCACCGGATGACCCGACTTTGCCGCTTACGGTGAAAGTCTGGTCGGATAAGGCAGCCTATAGTGAAGGTGAGAAAATGAAGATTTATCTCCAAGGCAATAAACCATTCTTTGCCAGGGTGATCTATCGGGATGCCGGGAATAACGAAATTCAGATATTGCCTAATCCTTACCGGCAGGATAATTACTTTCAGGGCGGTACGGTTTATGAAATCCCGTCCGGGAAGGATAAATTTGAACTGGAGGTGAACCCGCCCTTTGGAGAGGAAAGCATTATGATCTATGCCAGTGTTGCTGAACTGGGAGATATAAAGCTTAAACAAGAAGGCAGCGTCTATGCGGTAAAAACCAAGCCGCAGGATATCGGCATTAAAACAAGGAGCATTAAAATCAAAGAAGTTTCGTCAGGGGCAGCCCAAAAGCCTGCGGAATTTTCCGAGGGATCACTGATCGTCAAAACAAAAAAATAGCCGCATCATATTTGATGCTCAAGGTTTTAGCTTTTAGGCAGAGCAGAAGGAACACGCAGACAATAAACGGCCATGTTATTTGGTAGTCCCACGGGGAGTTGAACCCCGGTCTCCGGCGTGAGAGGCCAGCGTCCTAACCACTAGACGATGGGACCGTGGATGAAAGATCAGGAATCGAATTTTGGCGGCACTCATCGTCCTGCCAATTGACGATCCCCGAAAAGCATTGCGTGATGAGTATCTATTCAATCCGATTATAAAAGTCAAGACTAAATTATGGCTGTCTATAATCCATTGCTGATCAGCCAGGAATTTAATTGCCTGCCTCGATATACGACTGGGCTTCTTGAATCCTCTTAATTACCCGATCCTTGCCTAAAGTAACCATGACTTCATCAATACCGGGGCTGACGGTTTTGCCGGTAAGGGCAACGCGAAGTGGCTGAGCAATAACCTTCAGTTTAATCTCCCTCTCTTGAACAAACGCCTGCAAATATTGCTCGATACTTTCTTTGCTGAAGTTTTGCAGTGATGAAAGTCCCGCTGCTATTGCTGCTAAATGGGAAGCGATTTCAGGAGTAAGAAACTTCCGGGCCGCCTCTTCTTCATACTGAACTTTTTGGGCAAAGTAAAAACCTGCGGATGCGGCCAACTCAACTAATGTTTTTGAACGTGGTTGCAGATCAGCGATAACCTTGCGCACAAAATCAGCATCGTCTTTGTTGACGCGAGCCGGCCATAAAGGTTTCATTTCCTCAAAGATAATCTCAGGTTTTGCTTCCTTAATATAATGAGCATTGAGCCAAAGCAACTTCTCCGGATTGAAAACCGCAGGCGATTTGCCCACTGATTCCAGAGAAAACAAATTCACCAACTCTTTCAAAGAGAAAATTTCCTGATCCCCATGAGCCCAACCGAGCCGCACCAGATAATTGATCAACGATTCCGGTAAAAATCCCATTTCCTTATAAGCCATAACCGAAGTCGCGCCATGCCTTTTGCTAAGCCGTGCTTTATCGGCACCGAGAATCATCGGGACGTGGGCGAATTTGGGAACATCAAAGCCCAGCGCTTGATACATCAAAATTTGGCGGGGAGTGTTGTTCACATGGTCATCGCCGCGAATTACATGGGTTATTTTCATCATCGCGTCATCGATAACCACTGCAAAGTTATAGGTCGGATAACCATCGCCTCGTTCAATGATCAAGTCATCAAGTTCATCATTATTAAAACTGATATTCCCTTTGATTAAATCTTCGACAATTGTCGCGCCGGTTTGCGCGCCGCGAAATCGCACAACACTACCTGTTGATTTACTTAATTTTTTATCGCGGCAGGTGCCGTCATATTTTGGTTTTCTGCCTGTTGCCAGCGCTTGTTTTCGCTTAGCATCCAATTCTTCGGCTGTGCAAGTGCAGAAATAGGCTTTACCCTCGTCAATGAGCTTTTGGACCATCTGCCGGTGCAGATCAACTCTTTGCGCCTGAAAGTAGGGACCTTCATCCCAGTTCAGGCCAAGCCAGGCCATGGCATCGAGGATTGCCTTTGTAGATTCGTCAGTTGAACGCTCCTGATCGGTATCTTCAATTCTCAAAACAAATTTCCCGCCTAAGTGACGGGCATAAAGCCAGCTAAAAAGAGCAGTTCTGGCTCCGCCAATGTGAAGGAAGCCGGTAGGAGATGGCGCAAATCGTGTCCTAATTTCAGTTGTCATCATATTTTCCTAGTTTTTTCAGCTTTATAAGGCTGTGAACGAGCATTTGTCAAGCCGCATTTCCCCAAAAACCGCAAATTATACTTGACAAGAAAAAGAAATTATAATTTACTCACGAACTTAGCGCAGCGTGGATTGCGTAATTTTGCTGGGGCAGAAGAACTTTGATGCCGGATTCTTTGAAAATTAATGTGGAAATTATTCCTGAAGAAGGACTAAACTACGTAGTTTCTGAAGATGGCGTGCGTTTTAATAAGCTCTTAACTGAAATTACCGACATTGATTTTATACTGCGCAAAGTTGATTTTGATTGTCGAATTACAAAAACGTCCACTACTGTTTTTATTAAAGGTGAACTTTCTGCAATTATTGAAAGTGATTGCAGTCGCTGTCTAGAAGACATCAGCG
>JBAXON010000001.1:0-39285 GCA_037133255.1 Deltaproteobacteria bacterium | reverse complement strand
TATGGCGGCAAAGTTTCTGAACCCTCTAAATAAAGGCTGACCTGCTATAATTTTTAAAGTCTGCTGTCCTGCCGAAGAATCGGTATTTCCTGAATCGGTAAGTCCGGGAGCGTTGCGTCGGGAATAGGAATAATAACCGCTGACAGAGGGAAGAATTGCGCCCCAGGCCCGGCGATAGGTTTCCTCAGCCTGTATGACCAGCTCCTGCTGTGTGGCCAAAATCTCACTTCTTTTTAGTGCCGCCTTAAAACAATCATTAAGACTAATCGTATCCACAGCCCACAAGCACGCTGGTGCAAATAAAAGAAGAAGAATACACAACGATAAATACTTAATGACAAGAAACTTCTTTTTCATGCTCGAACTATACGAAACTAAGTCTTGTGTGTCAATAAAAAGCTGACCGGCGGAAAATCAACTTAATATAAAGCTAGACGAAGGAATATGATTTGTTGTAGAACCTAAGTCACACAGGGCTAGAGCCTGTTTGAACCAAATATTGAAGGTGATTTAATGATCCCGATATCCAGTGTTAGTACAGGCATTAAAGGATTGAATAAAACTCTCAATTACCTGCAAATGGGTGATAATGTTGTTTTTCAAGTTGAAAATATTGAAGACTACAAAGCATTTGTCAACCCTTATGTGAACACAGCGCTGGAAAAAGGGCGGCGCATTGTTTATATGCGCTTTGCCAAGCACCCGCCGATTTTAGAACCAACCGGAAGAGTTGCAACTTATAGACTCAACGCCGATATCGGCTTTGAATCTTTCTCTACGCAGGTTCATTATATCATCCGGAAGGAAGGCCGCGATGTTTTTTATGTATTTGATTGCCTGTCAGATCTGCTGCTGACCTGGGCAACCGATCTGATGATCGGCAACTTTTTTGTGATTACTTGTCCCTATCTTTTTGAGTTAAACACGGTTGCTTACTTTTCAATCCTTCGCAACAGTCATTCATTTAAAACTATTGCCCGCATTAGAGAAACAACCCAGGTGCTGCTGGATGTTTATAACTATCAGGGTAAACTTTGTATCCACCCAATTAAAGTCTGGCAGCGTTATTCGCCGACGATGTTTCTGCCGCACATTATGGAAAATGACGAATATGTTCCCATTATGAACAGCGCCGATGCCGCTAATTTGTTTTCCTATCTTCATCAGGCAAGTGACACTGGCGCTGAAAGAAATCTGGATTATTGGGATCGTCTGTTTATGCAGGCAAAGGATATGCTGGAAAATCCAAAGGACGTACAAGATAACCAGAAGATGGTAGAGCAGCTTTCCCGAGTGTTAATCGGCAAAGAGAAAAGAATGCTGGCTCTGATCAAAGAATATTTTACGCTGGAAGATGTTATCGAAATTAAAGATCGGCTTATTGGAACAGGGTTCATCGGTGGTAAATCCGCGGGTATGCTTCTGGCACGCAACATTTTGAGAAAAGACTCTTCTGTAAATTGGTCTGAGAATCTGGAATTGCACGATTCGTTTTATATCGGCTCAGATGTTTTTTATTCTTATATGGTTCAAAACGGCTGGTGGAGATCGCTCATGTCCCATAAAACCAAAGAGGGCTATTTTGAGAGCGCCAGGGAATTGAAAGACAAAATGCTGAAGGGAGTATTTCCTGAAGAAATCCGGGAACGCTTTCAATTAATGCTGGAGTATTACGGGCAATCACCGATTATTGTGCGCTCCAGCAGTCTTTTGGAAGATGCATTCGGTAATGCTTTTGCCGGGAAATATGAAAGTTATTTTTGCGCCAATCAAGGGACCCCGGAAGAACGTTATGAGAAATTTGAGGAAGCAGTCCGGAAGATATTTGCCAGCACAATGGATATAGATGCCCTGACTTATCGTTTGCAGAGGGGTTTGGATCAACAAGATGAGCAGATGGCACTGCTTGTGCAGCGGGTTTCCGGTTCTTACCGTAAAAATTATTTCTTTCCGGAATTGGCCGGAGTCGGTTTATCTTATAACAGTTTTGTCTGGAAAAAAGGCATGGACGCCAAGGCGGGAATGCTCCGGCTTGTTTTTGGGCTGGGGACAAGGGCAGTGAACCGCATGGAAAATGATTATCCACGAATTGTAGCGCTCGATGAGCCACTGGTTAAACCCTATGCCAAGCCGGAAGATGCGGCGCGTTTTTCTCAGCATAGCGTTGATGTTTTGAATTTGGAAGAAAATCGTTTTCAATCCTTATCGGTGGCAGAGGCGCTAAGTGATGGAATGCAGGCACGCTTAGACCTTATCGGCACTCGCGATATTGAGGCAGTTGAGCGGATGAGAGCTTTGGGCAAACACAGGGAAGTGTGGATACTTACCTTTGATGAGCTGCTCTCCTCAACGGACTTTTCGGCGATTATGTCTCGGATGCTTAAACGATTGGAAGAGATATATAATTATCCGGTGGATATTGAATTTACCGCTAACTTTAACGCGGAGGGGAAAATGCAAATCAATCTCCTTCAGTGCCGGCCGTTTCAGACAAAAGGCCACTATAGCAAGGTGGAAATTCCTGATAAAATTAAGAAGAACAAAATACTGCTGCGACAGGAGGGCAACTTCATGGGCGGCAGCGTTTACGAGAATATTTCACGAATCATTTATATTGACCCTCAAGGTTATGTGAAACTCCCGCTTTCTGAAAAATATAGTATTGCCCGGTTGGTAGGGAAAATCAACAAGACTATTAATAATCGCGAAGAAATACCGACGATACTTTTCGGGCCGGGACGCTGGGGGACAACAACGCCGGCCATGGGTGTACCGGTGACTTTTTCCGAGATAAACAATATCGCGGCGATCGCCGAAATTGCCTACACTGAAGGAAGTTTGATACCCGATCTTTCTTTCGGCACCCATTTTTTTCAGGATATGGTGGAGATGAATATTTTTTATATGGCCATTTATCCGGAATTAGAAAAAGTTGTCTTCAACACGACCTTAATGAAATCAATGCCCAATATTCTGGATGCGCTTGTGCCGGATAATCGGCAGTATGCTGATGTTGTTCACGTCGTTGATGTTCGGGACAAAAAATTAATATTGGTTTCCGATATTGTGGCACAGGAAATGGTTTGTTTTTTTGAATAATAAATAGTTTGTCATTGCGAAACGCACGACAGTGCGTGTGGCAATCTTTATGTTATCAAATGCTTATGAGATTGCTTCGGTCGTTTCACTCCCTCGCAAAGACATTACGACGCTGTTTCATCGTTGTCTTTATTGTTTTTCCGGAAAACTTTTGGATTGATTCCCAGTTTGGTAATTTTATATTGAATGATACGCTTTGTTGTCCCCAGAACTTTGGCGGCTTTTGTTTGATTTCCACCGGTTGACTCCAACGTATCAATGATTAATGATCTTTCCTGCGCTTCGACAACAGATGATAATTTGCCGTGTTCCTTCTTTTCCACTTTAGTTTCTCTTACATGTAAAGACGGCGGCAAATGCAGGCACTCAATTGTATCGCTATTGGATAAGATAACTGCTCGTTCAATGCAATTCTCCAGCTCGCGCACATTACCCGGCCATTTGTGAGACAGGAATTCTTCTATCGCGGCAGTTGATATTTTTTTAACATTTTTGCCCATTTCCTTGCTGTATTTCAAAACAAAATGATCAGCCAAAAGTATAATATCGCTGCCTCTTTCCCGCAGCGCCGGTAAATATATAGGGAAAACGTTTATGCGGTAAAACAAATCAGCACGAAAACGTTCCGCCAGAATATCTTGTTCCAGGTTTCTATTGGTCGCCGCGATAATGCGGACATTGACATTAATCACTCGCGAAGAACCAAGCGGCTGAAACTTTTTTTCCTGCAAAACGCGCAAAAGCTTTACCTGCGCCGCAGCGGAGAGCTCTCCTACCTCATCCAAAAAAATTGTGCCACCGTTGGCCTCTTCAAAACGGCCCCGGCGCTGCTGCAGAGCTCCGGTAAAAGCGCCTCTTTCATGGCCAAAAAGCTCGCTTTCAATAAGAGTATCGGGGATTGCCGCGCAATTAACCTGCACCATTGGCCCACTGTGCCTAGGTGAGTTCATGTGAATGGCGCGGGCAATTAGTTCCTTGCCGGTTCCTGTTTCGCCGGTAATTAAGACTGTAGTTTTGGAATCGGCTACCTGGGCAACCAGTCCGAATACTTCCTGCATCGGTTTAGAATGACCTATAATATCTGCCAGGGGTGCCCGCGTGCTGCCGACAATTTTTTTCAGCCGCTTGTTTTCCTCTTCTAAAGCTCGAATATGAACTGCTTTGGCCATAAGCTCGGCTATTGCGGAGAGCATGGCCAGTTCCTGATCCAGATTTTCGACTTCCAGCGCTATTTTATCGGCAGATAATACTCCGACAACATTATCATCATAAATAATGGGAACGCAAAGAAAAGCCAGTTCCGATCTGTTCAAATGACGCCGCGCTCCGGTGCGATCTAAGAAGTGGGTAGAATGTCCCAAGTTAGCCACAGCCATCGGGCGTCCGGTCTGGGCGACTTCACCGGTAATCCCTTCTCCGGGCTTGTATGTTACATCCATTCCTTCAATGTCCACATCATGAGCAATATCGAGCCAAACCTCATTTTTTTCTCGGTCAAACAGAGATATCATGCCCCGTTTCATGCCTAAACGAGAACTCATTTCCTGCAGGAATTGCTCCAGCTCATCACGCAAATCCGTAGGCTGGGCTAAAATTTTAGCTATCGCATGTAATGTGGCCAGTTCTTCATAGCTATGAATACTCAATTTGCGCTCTTTCTCAGGAAAAGATTTTTTTGTAGTTTTGCTCATAGACGATTTTAACAACCGTAAAAGTATTTTGTAACAAAATTGTGCCAAAAGCAATGATTTTTTAGTTTTGGAATTATTATTGCAAGGTGTGAACCACTTATGATGGCTTCGTATAAATTTCAATAATTGTCATACCGGCGGAGGCCGGTATCCAGACGTTATTGAAATTACTGGATTCCGGATCAAGTCCGGAATGACAAAAAAGCGGTTTGACTTTTTATAGTTTCATCATGTATCTGATATTTATAGAATAAACATCCTACTAAAAGGCGAAGCTTACGGTTATGCCGCCGACAATAAACGTGTTATCTTTATCCTTGTTTTGTGCAGCTCCCTTGAGAGCCTGCCCCTTCATTTCGTCGCCTGCCGCTCCGCTTAGAGGGAAGATATATGTCACCAGGGGTGTCACGGTGATCCTTTCTGTCGCTTTTATGGGCAGACTTATTGTGAGAACACCGTCATGGAAGTCACGGAACTTTTCATCCGTGGCATTGGCATCACTGTCGAACTTGGGATATCCGCCGTATCCCGCACCTTCTGCAAAGAGAGTTGCATCGGCGTAGGTACTATACAGATAGCTTGCAGAGCCGAACAGCTTCAGCGACACTCTCTTGTGAAGCTCGAATGTGTGCGTCAGGGAAAAGAGGGCGTACATGTTTCGGTAGTGACTTACCTCGTAGTAGACGGTCAAGGTAGGATTAAGCAGGGTATTGAGACCCACGGTGCCGAAAAATTCCTGGACATCAGCCCTTGTTGGGGCGTCCGAATTCAGGGCTTTCAGGCTGTAGTAGATATAGCCTGCTCCCAGATTGAACAATCCCAGCGTCTTGGCGTAGGAGATAGTCAGATCCGTTTCATTCCAAGTGCCTGCGTAGCTTTTGCCTGTTTGAGATCCAGCGTAGTAGGGCTGGGTATCAATATTGCCCCACAAATTCGCCGTAAATCCCTTGTAGCCAATGGTCATAGATGGCTGAATAACGGCACTGTTGCGGCTTAGTTCATACCCTCTCCAGATATACTGAGTCATGGCGGAAGCAGCAACTTCGCCGGTTACCGAATCTTCCGGTGCTGGCGCGGATACAGGCGTTGCAGCCGCATCCTTCTTTATTTCTTCCGCGCACAAAGGCGCTTCTACTGCCAGTGCAATAAAGAAGCTCAAAAATACAGCCAGATAAGAATATCGTTTAAATGTGGTCATGTTTCTCATCGTTAATTTCTCCTTGTTTTTTAAAATTGTAAACATTAGCCGATAGCTTCAGACCCTCGCTCAGCGCTGCTGATGCGGACGCACTGGACAAGATCGACGACAAATATTTTGCCGTCTCCAACATCGCCTGTATGAGCGCCTTTGGTAATTGCCGCAATCGTGGGCTCGACAAAATCTTCATTTACGGCGATATCGAGTCGAATCTTATTGAGGAGTCCTCCTGCTTCTTTTGCGCCTCGATAAATTTCGGTAAGGCCCTTTTGTCTGCCCTGACCCAGAACGTTAGTAACTGTCATTAAATTCACATCCACATCTTCGAGCGCCGACTTAACAGAATCCAGCTTATGCGGCGGGATAATAGCAATAATTAGTTTCATGATTTTTCCTCCTATTCAATCACGGTGTATGCGGCTTCGCTTTGTTGAGTCAAATCAAGGCCGACGATTTCATTTTTCTCTTCCACCCTCATGCCGACAAGAGCATCCACTATCTTGAAGATTATAAAGGTCATGCTGGCCGCAAAGGCTACGGTGACAATCACGATAAACCCTTGCACCAGAAATTGATGAACATTGCCGAAAAGAAGGCCGTCGTTACCGGCTGCGTTTACCGCTTTTTGCGCGAAAATTCCGGTAGCAATTGTTCCAAAGATTCCACCGACACCATGCACACCAAATGCATCCAGCGAATCATCATAACCAAGCTTGCCTTTGATCACCGCAACCGCCAGGTAACAAATCACCGCAACCATCATCCCAATGATCATAGCGTTCATCGGATTGACAAAACCGCAGGCCGGAGTGATCGCGACAAGGCCTGCCACTGCACCTGTAACAGTTCCCAGGATTGTCGGTGTTCCATTGTGCCACCATTCAATGAGCGCCCAGGTTAATCCCGCGGCGGCTGTTGCTGTATTGGTCGTGATAAAGGCGTTTGCGGCTATACCATCGGCAGCCAGTGCGCTTCCGGCATTAAACCCAAACCAGCCAAACCATAGTAGCGCTCCCCCCAAAACAGTAAAGGGTAAGTTGTGCGGACGAATTGGCTTATGGTTGTAGCCGATCCTTCGGCCAAGCATGATAGCCAGAACAAGTGCTGATATGCCGGAGCTGACATGAACTACAATGCCACCGGCAAAATCGAGAGCTCCCATGCTTTTGAGCCAGCCGCCTGTGCCCCAAACCCAATGCGCCAGAGGATCATAGACAAATGTCGCCCAGAGAATGGTGAAGAGCAGAAAGGCCGGGAATTTGACCCTTTCCGCGTAAGCGCCGATAATCAAAGCCGGAGTGATTACGGCGAACATCATTTGAAAGATCATAAAAACGCTATGCGGAATAGTTGCGGCATAGTCTGCGTTTGGCATAGGGCCCACACCTTTGAGTCCCGCCCAGCTTAAATTGCCGATGATTCCGTGAAAATCCGGGCCGAAGGCCAGAGAATAACCGAACAAAACCCACTGCAAGCTGATGACGCACAAAATAACAAAACACTGCATCAAAATGGAAAGAACGTTCTTTCTGCGAACAAGCCCACCATAAAAAAATGCCAGGCCCGGAATGGTCATGAGCAAAACCAGCGCCGTGGACATCAACACCCAAGCTGTATCTCCCGAATTCATTTTTCATACCCCCTTAAAAATATTCTTTTGGATTTTTTAAGAGCAAGGAGAGTGCCATGGCGGAGCATATTGCTTTAGTATTGGATATTACTGATTAATTGATGGCATAAAGGATTATGCAATTGGAACAATTTTGTATCAAGTGAAGAAAGGGCTGACTAAAATGTAGGGAGAAAAGAACAAATCACAGATAGAAAAATCCCTATTTGTCATTGCGGTGAGTCAAAGCCCCGAGCGAAGCGTGGGGGTCACGACAGTGAACAGCCTGCGCCGGGTGGCAATCTCATAATCCGCTGATGGTATTGGGATTGCCACGTCGTCCAAGGGACTCCTCGCAATGACAAACGAAGATTGCGACACAGTGTCTATGTGCGATAGTTCGACTTACCAATTTCGCTGCATCGCAGATGAACTCGTGTGACCCTACAGTGACCTTTAGGTTATTAGGTTACTTCGGAATAATTTAACTAATAGATATTAGAGCGCTGTGCTCTTAATATCTAAGTTTCATTAGAAATTGGAGTCTCACTAATAACCTATTTGATGGATCGCACCGGGAGAGCCCGGAGGTCGTCGCCGCCTGACTGGTGGTACCAGTACCGACCACCAGTGTTGAAATGGAAGTAGGCAGCATCGGAACCGCTTGTCTCCGCGGCCCATACATAATGATTGGTTAGCTTTATTTTATCTTTATGGGCATCACTTGCATATAGCCCCGCCAGCTCATCCTGTGTCGGCATCCGCCAGTCCGTATAACCGCCGCCACGATAATTCTCGCAGTAGGCTTTGGCGTCATTCCAGTTGATGCTGCTACCGTTGTCCTGCCATGCCCACATCAGACTCAGACCAGTGTGGGGGTCGGTATAAGATGCCGTGACAACTTTACTGTTGTGGCGTGCTAATCCTAAGGCAGCAAGAAACCCATCAACATCACCTACCTTCACCTTCTTGGTTTCATGATAGTTCGCCGCCATTGCCTTCCAGGCACTTTCCTTCAGGTCTCCGGCGTATTTTGACGTTGCCACTTTTTCATACTTCGCCAGATCAGTGTTTACTTGAACGGCTAATTTCACCAGTGCCTCCTGCTTGAGGCGAGCGATCTCTTGCTGACGTTTCCGTTCTTCAGCCTCCCTTTGCTGCCGTAGTGCTTCCAGACGTTCGCCTTGTTGCTCTTTCTGCTCGGCTAAAGCGAGAATCTGATCGAGACCATCGTCGGAGTTCGCATTCGATGTTCCCATTCGACCTTTCATTTCAGCAATTTGCTTATCAAGCGCTGCCAATTCTTTTTCCTTTTTGGCAATCTCGGCCTGTTCACGCTTCTTGGCGGCGCTGGCTTCATCTTCCGCTTTGCGCAGTTGCTCGAGTTCCTTCTGACGCGAGGCTGATGTGCCGGTCAGATCACCTAAGCGGTCCTGCTGCTTGGGTATAAAGACAAAATCTCCCAGTCCATAGAGAGCGCCGAAGCCCGGCGTCTGCGTATGATTGCGGGCGCTGGCATCGGAATGAACCTTCTCCTTGATGCTGGCTTGCAGCTCATTGGCAGTAATAAAATCCGGGGCGTTCTCCAGTATCTCGATCAGTCTTCCGGTAAATACGGAATGCCCTTTGGGGCCGCCATCGAGTGCCTCTTCGCCCTTGCCGCCTGCCGTCAGTACTTGCCTTGCTGATTCTTTGGTGATCTCTTTGAGGTAACTAAGGTCACGCCTTGTTTTGCCATCAACAGATCGAGTAGTCAGAAGGCCGCTGTAACAGGCATCCATCACATAAAAAACATGCTTGGCGGGAATCTTCTTGGAGACGGTATCGCGGATTTCGGCCATGGTAATATTCTTGCGGATCTTGTCGGTTGCGCCATCATAAGGGATAAGGTAGCCAATTTCGCCATATTCACTTTTCTCCTGATTGCCATGCCCTGCCCAGAAAAGAAATAGCGCATCATCTCTGCCCATCTGGGCGGGAAGTTCCTCGGTCAGCACCTCCATGATGCGGTCTTTAGTGGCTTGATCGTTATGCAGCGTGATGATTTTATCGAACCGGTAGTTCTTACGCAGGACATCCTCAACACCCTTTGCATCCTTAACGGCATTTTGCAACTGACGGCCGGCGGGGAGGTTTGAATACCGATCAATCCCGATGATGACAGCATAGCTTTTGTTGTAAAGCCGCACTTCACCCTGCCTGCCGCTTGACGAATCTTTAGCAACAACGCTAAGCCCTCGGGTTTCAGCAGCAAAAGATAAAGCGGCAAGGAAAATACTAAAAAGAATGACGGATAGAAGTATTCGGAAATAATGCCCCATTACGCACCTCTCTCTACATGTTCTTCCACAGATTCTATGCGGGATAACTCTTTTGTCATCTTTAGTTGACAACTTTTCTGAATATTGATTTTAATAGTTGTCAACAAGTTGTCAACTATGCCGCGAGTCAGAAAAAAATTTGTACTGAAACTGAAACTCAGGGATTCAAATTTCTTCTTTTCATTTCCAGGCGAAGCTCGATTCGGCGCGCCCTTAAATCTTCGGCTGTGTAGCCAGTGCCGCCGGAGGAAACGCCTAAACCGCCACCGCTGTGGCGGCCAAATCCACCAATACCAATGCCCACCGATGGCCCGGACGATTTTTCTTGTTTCTCGATTTCATCATTGACCTGATAGAAATATTCCAGCAGTCGCTCATTGGTCATTTTCTTGTAATCTTCCACCAGCAATTCTTTTGATTTATCGGCGCATCCCGCGAAGAAAAAAATTGTGCCCATGATCAGAAGCAATAAAGCAATATTTTGTTTTGTTTTCATCGTCCATTCCTCCCATTTAATATTATTTTTTTAGTAATTCCAGACGCTCTTTTATGTTCTCGGCTTTAGCCGTTTGATTATGGTTCAGATAATATTGTTGCAGTTTGGTTAAATACGCAAAAAGTGGTTTCCCCCAGCCATTGTCTGACGCGGTACTTATTGCTATCTGTAGAATATTGTCGTCATAGGGCAGATATTTTACCCAAACGCCACAGGCAACCAAACGGGAAAGAGGATCATCAATGCTGCTGATTTCTTTGACTGCTGTTGCCAGATCTTTGTCCTGTGCCGGTTTCAAAAGTTTGCCGTAATGAGCAGGCAGTAAGGAATTATCAGCAATCTGAAAATTTCCTTTAATAAAATTATAGTAGGAAAAGTTTTTGGCGTCGGGTTGAAGTTTGTTAATCCTCAGAAAATCTGTATCGTCAAAATCTTCAAGGACAGAAATATACAGGGCGTATCTGGTTAAATAGGCGGTTCCCAAGAGAACAAGATCATTACTTCTGGCGATAGCCTTTTTGGCTTTAACAAAATGAGGCTCAGATGTGCTTTCTTTATCTGTTAAAAAATAATATTTATAACTTTCCAGTTGCCGGGAAGATGTATCCTTCCACTCAGGAATTTGATTTGAGCCACAGGCACAAATCAGAAAAAGTATTATAATGACCGGTAATTTTCTCATGGCTTTTTGAAGACCGGATCTTTCTTCGACGAAATAAGCTCGTCGAGTTTACTGACGATATCGTCAATGGAATTAACTGTATCATCAATATCGGAGCGCAAGGTGCTGAGATCTTTCATCCCCTCCGAGGCTTCCTGGCTGATTTTATTTATATTATCTACGGTAGTATTAAGCTTTTCGAGCTTGGCAATAATGTCTTTGAGAACAATATTGATTTGCGGAAGAGTACCGTCTTTACCCAAAAGTTGAGTATCGAGGTTAGCTGTAATTTTTGCAACGTTGTTCAAGCTACGATTTAAATCACCTTTAGGATCGGCCAAGTTTTGGGAAAGAGTTTCCAGATTAGCGGCAATCACGGTTATTTTTTCAATAAGCGGGGGGACTTGCGTAATCACATCATTAATATCATTGACTGTTTCCACTTCAGGGATTTTATTATCTGGAAGTTGCGGACTCAATAAATTTGTCGTTGTTACTATAATGCGGGAAGCGCCGATCAGGGGACGGTAAAGAATAAAACTGCTGTCCTTTTTAATCCACTTGACGTGGCGCTCAGGAATCTTTATGCTTATCAGGACAATGCCTTTGTCATTGAGTTCCAAATTCTGAACTTTCCCAATGCTAAACCCGGAAAAGACAACCGGCATGCCTTCTGTAAAACCATCGCCGGATTTGGATGAGAGGGTAAATGTAAAAACTTTTTCGAAGTAGCCTTTTTCATAGGCTAAATACAGCAAGGACAATATAATTACAATTGTCGTAAGAACTATAAATAGACCTACTTTAAATTCACGCCTCATTGACTTAAATCCCCGTATCTTTCCGACATCCATTTATAATCATATATATGACAGCTTTTATACAAATCTTCAATTTTTTTTAATGTATCCATAAAAAAATTAATTTTACTAAGCTTTGGAATAATCCTGAAAGGGCGGTCAATAATTACGATTGCCTCACGCACCATTACGGCACGCAGTAGCATGACGCAAAAGCGCTCCTCATCATTTAGAGAGGGACTTCTCTTATAAGCTATATGCTCTAAACCAAGACGATGCAATGCTGTAAAGGCCGCTTGCTGTGCCATGGTCATGGGCATATTTTCGTGATATTGCTTGATCAAAGATATGTTCATCCATACCTCTTGATTGGAAATAAGTGGTACATCCACAGAAACAGGCGCTGCCGAAACGCCCTGAGATACAATAAAATCTCGAAGGCTATCATTAAGGGAGTCTTCACTATCAAAAAAGGTTAGAATGACTTTGCTATTAATGACAGCACCTCAATAATCATAATTGCAGTAAATACTTTTACCATACCATCGGAAACGGCAACAGGGATGCTGGTAAACTCATTTGACGCCCGTAATCCCGAATGAATCGGAATTAACGTAATAAAAAAACCGAAAATAGCGCACTTAACCAAGGCCATGACTATATCAGAAAAATTAGCAGAGCTTAATAGAATATTTGTATATACATCAATACTCATCCCAAAAATAATTTTGGAAAATATAATGCCGCTAAACATCAGGACAATAGAAAAAAGACTGCTCAACAGCACTAAAGACACAACACCATTAATTACACGCGGTACCAGTAAGTAATCAATAACATCAATGTGGAATGTTTCCAGGGTTGTTATTTCACCTGTCACCTTCATCACGGCGATTTCGGTATTGATTGCGGCACCGGAGCGTAGAGTTATCAATAATACTGTAAAGAAAGGAGAAAGATCGGTAACAATTAAGCCCATCAGGACATTGCCGAAAAGATCGCTTATACCCAGTCCCTTCAGCGTCTGAAAAACAATGCCGATAAGCAAAGAGCCAAAAAGTATCGAAACTGCTATAAAGACAGGCAAAATTTGGACAGAAGTAAAATATATTTGATTGACAAGAACTGAACGCGTAGCGCTGCTGTAAGTTTTTAGCCGAAATATCCGGAGAAAGACTTTACCCGAGAAGAAAAATATTTCAGTTAAAGACTTTAATAAATCAGCTTGAAAATGTCCAATTTTTGATAACATAGACATAAATCCAGTTTCTAAAAATGAGATGTGTAATCATAACACAAGATTATTAATACTTCAAACTTCCTGATGCGAATATAGTACTGAATTTTCTGCCGAAATTTATTCTTGACTGTTAAATACTATATAAAGTAGATGTTAACCATGAATATGAAAAATTATCGCAATAAACAGATTATACGAGTTGGGTATTTTAAGATGGTTATCCGCTTAATCCTTATTTTGCCAATTCTGCTGATGCTAATTTCGTGCGCGTCGCAATATCCCTTGAATCCAAAAACAGCCGTTATTCGGCAGGCAGCTGTGCCTGAGGCTGAAAAAGGTAAATTGTCATCTATGCAGCGTTCGGACCCGATGCTTATGCTGCTGGCCTTTTCCGGCGGCGGAACACGGGCGGCGGCAATGTCTTATGGGATACTGGAAGCCCTGGAACGAATTGAGGTTCCGGTGCAGGCAATCGAAAAAGACGCGTCGCCCAGTGACAAAAAACATACCCTTCTGGACGAAGTCGATATTATTTCCAGCGTGTCGGGAGGAAGCTTCACCGCTTCTTACTACGGGCTGCATGGAAAAAACATCTTCAAAAGTTATCGGGAAGATTTTCTCATAAAAAATCATCAAACCGCTCTTTTGTGGAATTTTGTGAATCCATTCAATTTCTGGTTTCGATTAATGTCTCCCCGCTTCGGCAGAAGCGATATGGCCCAGGAATATTATGATGAAGTTGTTTTTAAAGGCGCGAAAATGGGAGATTTCCTGAAAGACGGCAATCCCAACATAATCATCCAGGCCACCGACGCAATGGACGGCGTCATTTTTAGTTTCACTCCGCACATGTTCTACATGATGTGTTCGAATTACGCAGATTTTCCTGTTGCCAGAGCTGTTGCCGCTTCGGCTGCTTTTCCCGGTCCATTATCGCCCATTGTCCTGAAAAATTATGCCGGGCAGTGCAATTACCCTGTACCTGAGTGGGTTACCAAATCTCTGGAAAAACGAGATTTTGCGGACCGGTCTTATTTCAATGCTGTGGAGATGACCAAATTTCTCAATACTGAAGAAAAGCCTTATGTATATCTTATTGACGGAGGAGTGGCGGATAATCTGGGCATCCGGGGACCACTGGAATCTATCATATCACGCGGCCATGTTCGTGATGTCTTAAAAGAGATGGGGCTGGCAAATACAAGGAAGGTGGCAATTATCATTGTTGATGCCCAAACCAAGGAACAAAAACAGTGGGGGCTATATGGAAAAATCCCCGGCTTAACTTTAACCCTGGGCGCTTCTTCCGGGATTATGGTCAATAAATTTAATTTTGAAACTATTGAACTCATGCATCGCTATGCTCAGGAGTGGACTTATGAAGACGAGGCGCAGGGTAAAAAACCAATCGAATTTTTCATTATCCATGTTACGTTTCATAGATTACCGGACAAGGCGGAGCAGGAATATTTTCTGGATATTCCAACCGCACTGGAACTGCCGGTGGAACAAGTGGACAAACTGCGTGAAGTTGCCGGTCGGCTCCTTTACGCGAATCCTGAATTCCAGAGATTACTAGTAAATCTTGGGGGGAAGATTATTGATCCGTCACAGCCAGTGAAAGCTCCAGAACTTACGCCTGAACCTGTTAAATCTCCTGAGTCTGCGCCTGCGGCGTCTGTTAAACCACCTGAACCTGCGCCAGATCAACCTGCTAAAGCTCCTGAACCTGCTGTTTCAGAACCACCGGCTCCTACTGTTCCCAAAATCAACTAATCTGCTTAGAGCTTATGCTTTCCCGGATTTATGATTTTTGTCGTAATGTTTTTATTTTTTTACAAGATTCGTTAGCTCCCATTTTACAAGCGGCGGCAAAATCTTTTCGGGCCAATATCGGTTTCCCCATTTTTGCGTAAATTTCTCCGCGAATCCTGTATAATCTGGAGTTATCAGATTTAATTTTGACAGCGTTATTGGCGCTTGCCAAAGCCTGACTGATTTTACCGGGTTGATCCTTTAAAATGAGCGCCTTGATGCCGAGACTTCTGGCCGATCGCTCATTTATCTTCAAAGCGGTATTTACAAACGCAAGCGCTTTTTGTGGTTGTTTTAAATTGTAGAGTGTGTAGGACATGCCGGTATGTGCATCAGCGAGTGAGGGATTTAGCTCAATAGCTTTGCCAAATACATTTTGCGCATCGTTCCAGCGCTGATCTGCCAACGCCATAAAGCCTTTGTCCAGGTAGTCTAGCGCAAAAACATTCTTCAGAACTTTTTCATATTTTTGCTTCTGCTCATTGCTGATGGACTTCTTAATGTCTGGAACTTCCATTTGAGCAGGATTTTTTTTCTGCAAAGTTATTTGCTGTTGCTGTTTTACTTGTAATTCGGCAAGCTCCTTTTGCATTGATGCCAGCTGGCTTTGCATTTCTTTAATAGTTTCAGTTTGATCATCTTCCCGCATTTTAGCTATCTTATCTTTTATGTTGGATGCGTCCAAGGTCGAGCGGATCTGAATTATAACCGATGAGATTTCCCCTGATTTCTTCCAATCTTCGCTTAAGACTTCCACAGACACCATAAGGGTTGCAAGCGTGCGTACCTGATCTTTGGTTAATTTAGCGGCCTTAACATCCGGCAATCCCTCGAGATATTTAATAGCCTCATCAACTGCTTGTTTCTTTGCATCTATTGCCCCCAAAGCTTTCGCGTCTTTTTGAGAATCAAGACACCCAAGTACATATTTACCCTCGCTGACAAATGATTTCGGCTCGGCAAAGGCTACTGTGCAAAGTAAGAGAAAAGCAAATAGTAGAAATACGAATAATTCTGTAAATTTTTTCATTAGCCCTCCGAAACTAAATTTTCGCCAATATTTTACCCTGATACAATTGATCTATCACAATTATATCGGGTAATGTAACATAAATTTAACTAAAAAGGAAAATCATCATCCGGTGACTTCTTTTGCAAAACAGGTGAGGGTTTTGCTATATATTTTGACACTTTTTTGTGCACAGGGTTTGCTCGCACAACGATGGATTTAGGCGCCGTTGGACATGATTTTTCGCATGCCCCGCAGCCGATGCAGTAATTAGTATCTACTTCTGGGTAGAGGACATTACCCTTATCTGTAAAGCTGATGGAGTGAGTCGGGCAGACTTCGCCACAAGCGCCGCAATTTTTTTTGTCCACGTAAACCACACATTTTTCTTTTAATAAATCAACAGTTCCTATTTGAGTTAATTTCTTCTCCGCAAGTGTCAGTGGCAATATGGCGCCTGTGGGACAAACCCTGCAGCACAGGACGCATTCATAATCGCAAAAACTTTTTGCATAGTTCATCTTCGGCTGAAGCAACCCCCCGACACCGTATTCTAAAAAAGAGGGAGTAATGACTTTTGTCGGACAGACGCTGACACACAGATGGCAGGCGCTGCAGGACTGCGTAAAATGTTCCACGCTCACCGAGCCGGGTGGAGTAATGGGCGGGCTTTGGGAAGCCCCAACAGTTCCGAAAAGACTGCGGACGCCGGGGCTGAACATAATCAATCCTGAAGCAGTAGTAGCACCAGCGCCGATGAGAAATCCTCTGCGCGCAGGTGACCATGCTCCGTCTTCTGCCTTGCCCCGGGACAGACGATAGCTGACACCGGACTTTGGGCAGGCATCAAGACAGTTAAAGCAATTAACGCATCTGCTTTGGTCAATTGTGGCTGTTCGCGGGTCAATACAGCCGGCCTTGCAAACTCCTGCGCATCGGACGCATTCATGGCAGCGGGTCCGGTCAATGACAAATTTAAAAACGGATACGCGCGATATTAAACCCAGCAGCGTTCCTACTGGGCAAAGTGTATTACAGTAAAGGCGGCCGTATCTTGCGGACAGAATCAAAATCAATAGAAAAAATCCGCAAGTCACAAGCAGGACAGATAGCGGTATCGAAGCTGTCTCTTGAGAAAAGCGATAAATATTAAAATTGGTAAGTAAGCTTACCGCGGTATTGTAGATTTGAACAAAAAGGGGCTGGATAAATTGTGTTATCATTCTGCCGGTAAGAGAAAAAGGGTCAAGCAGATTGAGAAGCGACATTGAACCGAGGGCCGCGGGAACAGTAACTAAACCCAAAATCAAATAGCGCAACAGGTTGCGCGGTTTTTGATAAGAATGTTTTTTTCTCCAGCCGACCTTACGCGACAGAGCAATGAAACTATCCTGAAGGGAACCCAGCGGACAAATAAAGGAGCAATAAACCCTGCCGAAAATCAAAGTAATCACAAAAACTGAAACAAGGCCGAAAATGAACAGGACAGAGGGATTTGTTAAAATCCTGATCAACGCGGGAACAAATTGAAAAGGCAGCAATATGAGACCGAGGAACTCCGATAGTTTTTCCCCGCCTAAAAATAAAACTAAAAATAATGTGAAGTTGAGCAGGGAAAATGCAATGCGAAATTGGCGAAAATTCAATTTGCTTTCCCTCTACATGGAATAGGTAACAATTTTTAGCTCTTTCAAATTCATGTTACCTGTTTTTTGCTGATGCCCGGTTTTTATGTATTCTATATCCTCAGGATTTTTGCCAAAAATTTTAGTTGCTGCCGCATCCACAGCTACTATATCTCGCGACATAAGCAATGTTTTTTTCAGCTCGACATTGGGCGCGGCCCCGTCGCGCGGCCCTGCCGGACCATGACTCATCAACACCCGATAGGCATCAACAATATTAAGGTCAGGCTTTTTATACAGACAGAAATCCGCAATGCACTGATCCAGACCGGTCAAATGATATTCCATGCGATTTTTGACAATGCCCATCAGATTTTTCATCGCGATGGAAAGGTGGGTGGAACTGTGGTGCTTTAATACCGGCACATTGATGAATACATCGGAATCCAGGATCAGACGGTGAATCTCCGCCGTTTTCAGTGTCTTTCCACCGGGAATGATTACTTCTTTATAGCTAAAATCATCCACTGGAATAATTATTCCCCCGGCTGATTTGGCCGCATCTTCAATGCCACTTAGTTGATAACAGTTTTTTGAGTTGTTAGATGTTGGCGAGACTGCATTGTCAAAGACATATACCTTTTTTGCCCCAGCCTGATAGCAACTCTCAATAATAGTTTTTATCAGTAGCGGGTTTGTTGTGGCGCCGACTTCCGGTTTTCGCGGGAAGCCGATGTTGGGTTTGACGACAACTGTCTGACCTTTTTTGACAAACTGCCCTATACCGCCCATGAGCGACATGGCTTTTTTGAACATGGCATCGGGTTCACCATTTTTGACGGCGACAAGATCAGGAATCGAGAAAGGTTTTTCTTTAGCAAGAATAAAATCAGGTTTGCCCAAGATGACAGCACCTCCGGCTACAAGGCCAAGAGATAAACCTTTCTTTAAAAATTCCCGACGATCGGTTTTTTGAGGCTGTGTCATATCATCCTCCTGAAGTTTAAATTTATTATCTGAACTATCATTTTGTTTATCCATCCTTGACAGAATTGCTGCGCACGATGACTGAATTGGCGTGGGCTTCAAGGCCTTCGATTTTTGCAAAATGTGCTGTTTGCTGGGAAAGCTTGCCGAATGCTTCCTCAGAAAATGAAAGAACACTCATGCGTTTGTAAAAATCATAAACTCCCAGCGGCGATGAAAACCGGGCAGTTCCCTGTGTCGGTAAAATGTGGTTTGCGCCCGCGATATAATCTCCCAATGCCTCCGGTGTGAACGAACCCAGGAATACTGACCCGGCACGCCTGACCTGCTTCAGGATTTCCGACGGGTTTTCCATCATCAACTCCAGATGCTCCGGCGCGAATTGGTTGGCAAGCTCTACGGCTTGAGCAATGTCTTCGGTAATGATAATCGCGCCATAATTACCTAAGGATTCCTCCATTATTTTCTTTCTTGGTAGGGTCTTGAGCTGGCGATCAATTTGCATTGATACATCGCGAGCCATTTCCGCAAGCGGTGTCAAAAGGACTGCTGCCGCCATTTCATCGTGCTCGGCCTGTGCCAGCATATCTGCCGCCACAAAAGACGCGTTGGCTGTTTTATCGGCGATGATGACAACTTCACTGGGGCCGGCAATCATATCTATAGCCACCTGCCCGAAAACAAGTTTTTTAGCCGCGGCTACGTAGGCGTTACCGGGGCCTACAATTTTATCCACGCGGGGAATGCTTTTTGTTCCATAAGCCAGAGCGGCAATCGCCTGCGCGCCGCCGATTTTAAATATCCGCCGCACGCCGCATACTTCGGCCGCCGCCGCGATGAGCGGATTTAACCTGCCGTCTTTGGAAGGGCTGACCACAATTATCTCTTCCACCCCGGCAATGCGTGCCGGAATTGCCGCCATCAGCAATGTCGAGGGATAAAAAGCCTTTCCGCCGGGCGCGTAAATTCCCACGCGCTGCAAGGGCAATACAATCTGCCCCAACTCCACACCGGCTTCACTGCTAACCATATAGCCTTGTGTAATCTGGTGGCGATGATAATCTTCGATACGCCGGGCCGCAAGTTTTATCACTTCTAAATCAACAGGTGCAACAAGTGCCAGAGACTCTTCTCGCTCTTTGTCTGTGACTTCCACCGTAGTCGCCACCAATTGATGTCCATCGAATTTAGCCGTATAATCAAAGAGTGCTTCATCGCCTTTAGTGGCAACTTCAGAAATAATATCCGCGACAGTTGCTAAAAGTTCCGCGCTAAAACCTCCGCCTCTGAGGCGTAACTTATGGAAAAATTCGGCAAAACCGGCGTCATCGGCTCGAATAATTTTCATACTATTGTGCTATCCTTTTAATATCAGCGCCAAGGGCGGAAAATTTCTTTTCTATCCCCTCATAACCCCGATCAATGTGATAAACGCGGGAAATTTCCGTTGTTCCTTCAGCGACAAGAGCTGCTAAAATGAGCGATGCCGATGCCCTCAGATCGGTTGCCATGATTTGCGCTCCGTGCAGCGCGGGCACACCGCGAACAACCGCGCTACCACCTTGAATCAGAACATCGGCGCCCATCCGCATAAGTTCGCTGACATGCATGAAACGATTTTCAAAAACAGTTTCGGCAATAACGCTAAGGCCGCTGCCGACAGCTAAATAGGCCATCATCTGCGCCTGTAAATCCGTGGGAAAGCCCGGATGAGGAAGAGTTTTAACATCAACACTATGTATTTTCTTCCCGGCTGATACTTTCAATCCTCCGGCAATGGGAGTGATTTTCATGCCGGTGTCTCGCAGTTTGTTGAGAAGTGCTTCCAGATGCTGAGGGTTGCAGCCCATCACGTTTATTTCGCCTCGCGTTATTCCCGCGGCAATCATAAAAGTGCCGGCTTCAATGCGATCGGGAATTATTGTCGCCTCCACAGGTTGCAGGGAGGTGACGCCGGTTATGGTAATGACGTCTGTTCCCGCGCCGCTGATTCTTGCCCCCATTGCCTTAAGCACTTCTGCCAGATTGACAATTTCCGGTTCGCGCGCGGCATTGTTTAAAACAGTTGTACCCTGGGCTAAAGTGGCCGCCATCATGATATTCTCTGTTCCGGTTACAGTCTGTATATCAAAATAAATATCCGCCCCTTTTAATCTTTTGGCCTTTGCTTCAATATAGCCGTTGTTAAGTTCGACATGCGCCCCCATATCCTGCAAGGCTTTGATGTGCAGATTAACCGGCCTTGCGCCGATGGCGCAGCCTCCGGGAAGAGAAACACGCGCCACACCCATGCGGGCCACAAGCGGCCCCAAAACCAGAATAGATGCGCGCATTGTTTTTACCAAATCATAAGGCGCGTCGCAACTGGTGATCCTTTCGGCGCTGACCTTGCAGGTTTCCGCCCCTTCAAATTGCACGCCCATATTTTTCAAGAGCTTTTTGATTGTTTTAATATCCACCAGATCGGGGATATTGTGAAATGTGTTTTCACCCGAGGTCAAAAGGGCTGCGGCCAGTACCGGCAGGGCGGCATTTTTTGCTCCACTTATCTGAACATCTCCAAAAAGAGGTTTGCCACCATTAATAACTATTTTATCCACTTACTTTTCTCCTTGCTTTAATTACGCGCGGCAGACCCGCATAATCCCTGCGCATTTTGATGCTCGTATAAAAACCTGATGCTGTAAGAATTCTGCGGATGCCTGCTTCCTGTTTAGCTCCAATTTCCAACAAAAGCCAACCATTTTTTTTAAGGTATGCTGCCGCTGAATAGATCAATTTATCGTAAAATTCCAAGCCGCTAACTCCTGCCAGAAGCGCCTCGCGTGGTTCAAAATCTTTAACTGAGGCCGGTAATTCTTCGTAATCGTTTGCCGCTATATAAGGCGGATTAGAGACAATTATATCAAAAAGTCCGTCCACCGGTTCAAATAAATTGCCATGCCGAAAATCAATTCTTTCTTTCAACCGCAAAGCTACCGCGTTTTTTTGCGCAAGAGCTAATGCCGCTGCCGATATATCTGTGGCCATAACTTTTGCGCCGTCAATTTCGGAGGCCAAAGCCAGGGCGATAGCGCCACTGCCTGTGCCAATGTCTAAGATGCGCACAGGTCTCTGTGTCATGTCATTCCCGTCGCAGATGACCTTTAGGTTACGTAGGCGGGAATCCAAATCAGATGTCGATTCTAATGTTTTCACAATATTCAAAGCTTCTTCAACAATTATCTCGGTATCCGGGCGGGGAATAAGCACAGAGTTATTTACTTCCAAAGTAAAAGACCAGAACTCTTTGTGGCCGGTAATATATGCGACCGGTTCCCATTGCAATCTGCGGGCAAGAAGTTTTCTAAATTCGGAAAGCTTTATCTCGGTGATTGTTTTGTCCGGATTTTTATAAAACTCCAGACGATCGTCTCCGAGGCAAAAAGAAAGCAAAACTTCCGCGTCAAGCCGCGCCGAAGGAATATCCGCTGCTTCCAAAGCTTTTATTGACTCATGAAGAATGTCCCGAACGGCCATGGCTTTGTTTCCTGAAGAAATTAATGAAATAGTATCCAGACATTTGAAATTAAAGTGTTGCAAAAAAAATGTCAAGTGTTTATAAATCTATAGAAGAATTTGTCAGGTTTTTCTATCGGCCAGACAGGGAGGGCTAAATGAAAGGCATCGTGTACAACGGAGGGTATAAGTATCAGTTAAAGGAAACTTGCTGTGTTACCATAGACATAAAACCGGCTGTGGCTATTAACACTGATTACATAAGCCTCGACACCGAAGGAATTTTGACAATTGCCAAGGGGTATGCCTGGGATGGGCCATCCGGGCCGACAATTGATACCTTAACATTTATGCGTGGCTCACTGGTTCACGACGCCCTTTACCAGTTAATGCGGGAACGCCATCTGGATCACAATGCTTATAGAGATATAGCGGATCGAATTCTTCAAAAAATTTGCAGAGAAGACGGCATGTGGTCCTTGCGTGCCCAGTGGGTTTATCAGGGAGTCCGGCTCTTTGCTGATCCTGCCGCCGATCCAGCTGCTACTCGGCCGGTTACCGCAGCACCAAAGGGGTGTACACCATGAAGAGCAAATCACCTTCCGCAACTCCTTTCTCGATCAAAGAGCTTGCTGCCAATGTCCGGAAAGCACTGGATGGGCATGAAAATACTCTTTGATGATAAGTTCTACGAATCGGAATATGCCAATGACGGGGCGTCAACCCCGGGCAGGCTGGAAGCCATCATGACCGTTCTAGGTACAGGATACAACTTCGAAATTGTCCGTCCGCAACAGGCAAGTGAGGAAGCGGTGCGGTTGGTCCATACTCAGGCCTATGTGGATACAATTAAATCAAACGCCCCGCTCTACGACATGGCAAAGCATGCCGCCGGGGCGGCGATTGCGGCAGCAGACATTGCCGTCCAGGGCGAACCGGCATTTGCCTGCGTGAGACCGCCGGGACACCACGCGTATCGAGATTCGGCCTGGGGTTACTGTGTTTTTAGCAATATGGGAATCGCCCTGCTGCAACTAAAGCAGCAACACAAAATTGAATCGGCATTTGTGCTGGACTTTGACGCCCATACAGGAGATGGCACCAAGGATGTGCTTTCGAATTGGAAGGAATGTATCATCCTGAATCCCTACGCCGACAACTCTCAAGCATATATCCGGGAGATTCAGGATTTCATCAGTGGCATTCCCGCTGTGGACGTAATTGGCGTTTGCGCCGGTTTTGATTCGTACATCAAAGACGTGGGGCGGAAACTGGAGACCTTTGATTTCTACAGGATTGGTCTCCTGATGAAACAGTTTGCTCAGAGAGCAGCGCAAAAGCGACGCTTTGCCATCCTTGAGGGTGGGTATTATCTGCCGGATTTAGGCAAGAACGTGCTGGCGTTTTGCCAGGGCTTTGAATAAGGCTATCAAATTACATGACAATATCCATTGAATTCCTGTCAAAAGAAAAACAGCATTCACAATACGACTGGGCAGACATTTCCAGTGGAGGCTCCCGTGTCGGTAAAGCCCGCTGCAAGCTGAAAAAATCGACCATCACTATCTGCTCGATCAATATCTATCCCGAATGGGAGGGGCATGGCTATGGCAAAGAATTTGTGGACTATTGCAAGAGTCATTTTGAACTTATCGTTGCCGACCGGGTCAGGCCCACAGCTCAGGGTTTTTGGAATGCCCTGGGATTTTGGGACAATAAAGACGGCACCTGGATCTATCGATCAGGGTAGGGCGCGATCCCCGAACGAACCACTTCCGGGCTAATTGGTATCAGTTCAGCTGCAGTAACTCTTGAGGATCGTCAAAAAGGTGATCAGGACTGGATGATGCCATTTTTGCCTTGTCGTGCCAGCCCCAGGTGACGCCGATGGTTTTTACTCCGGCTTGTTTTCCCTCCTGAATATCACCAATCGTATCACCAATATAGTAAATGTCTTGCGGCATGACCGAATACTTTTTTATGGCGTAGAGCATTTTATCTTTTTTGCTGAGCATGAAATCGGAGCCTAGTATTTCCTGAAATATATCTTCATAACCGTACAGGCGCAGTGCTTCTTGAATTGTCGGCGTGTCATTGGAAGAAATAACAATCAGGCAATGTTTCTTTTTCAGTTCCTGCAAAACCGGCCACATCTCGTCAAAGGGCTTTATATCTTTGTAGCTAACCTGTGACAGAATATCCACGGAAGCTGTCATAAATTTATCCAGCTCCACACCTTTTTGCGCAAGCATTTCATAAAAATTGCCGTCAAATAATTCCAGAAACTCCTGTCTGCCACGCTTTAGAGGGTGGTTGATTTTTGCAAGGCAAAGGGTCACTGTTTTTTCATAAACATCTAAGGAATCAACAAGAACGCCATCAAAATCAAAAAGCAATAATTTCATGATTTATTTTTCCTGGCAATACGGGCAAGTGCAGTCCGGTAAGGCTTTGTTATGATGCCTTCCTCAGTAATAATCGCGCTGATATACCTCGCCTCGGTCAGATCAAAGGCCGGATTGTAAACCTTCATCCCTCGTGGCGCGGCGGCAATACCGCGAAAATGAGTCACTTCGTCGGCGCTTCTTTCCTCGATAGGAATTTCCGTGCCCGTCTTTAAAGAGAAATCAAAAGTGGAAAGAGGAGCAGCCACATAAAAAGGAATACCATGAGCTACCGCTAAAACGGCCAGAGAATAGGTGCCTATTTTATTGGCCGTATCGCCATTGGCGGCAATGCGATCCGCGCCGACAATAATTTTATCGATCTTGCCCTGTTGCATCAGAAATCCCGCCATGTTGTCAGTGATCAGGGTTGCGGGAATTTTTTCTTTTTGCATCTCCCAGGCGGTAAGCCTTGATCCTTGCAGCAACGGTCTTGTTTCATCAACATAAACGTGCAACTTTTTACCCTGCTTGCGGGCTGCGCGGATAACGCCCAATGCGGTTCCGTAACCGGCGGTGGCCAGCGCCCCGGTATTACAATGAGTTAAAATATTATCGCCGTCAGCAATAAGCATGTTGCCATGTTTGCCAATTTGGCGGTTAATAGTTATATCTTCGGCGCAAATGCGCTTGGCTTCTGAAACGAGCTGGGTTGCTAAATTCTGTTTCCCGGAGATAATGGCATCATCCAGGCATTTCTTCATGCGCTCTAAAGCCCAGAACAGATTGCGGGCTGTTGGCCTGGCAGCGGCAATCTGATCGCAAATGATAATAATTTGTTTGCGGAATTTTTGGGCAGAACTTGGGAGAAGAGAAACAGCGCCCAGCGCCAGACCCATTGCGGCGGCAACGCCGATTGCCGGAGCGCCGCGCACAGTCAAATCTTTAATCGCGGAAATAACCTGCCGGTAATCCGAGCAGACCACCTGCCGCTCGATTTGTGGCAGAGCATTCTGATCAATGAGAACAACCGTATTGTTTTTCCAGGAAATAGTTTTAATCGTCATCCTGCAAGCATCTTTTTGAGCAAATCATTAACAAGTTGCGGATTTGCTTTTCCCTGAGTCACCTTCATTACTTGACCGACAAAAAAGCCAAAGAGCTTTTCCTTGCCACCGCGGTAATCTGTAAGTTGACTGGGATTAGCATCAATTATCGCGGTAATGGTCTTGGTCAGCTCGCCTTCATCGGTAATCTGCACCATGCCTTTTTCTTCAATGATTTTCTGTGGCGGAAGGCCTGTTTTATACATTTCGGGAAGGATTTCTTTGGCCATTTTGCCGCTGATGGTGCCTTCTTCAATAAGCGATATCATTTCGGCAAGCGCCACCGCCGTAATAGGGCACTTACGGATGTCGAGCTTATCCTCATTGAGAAATCTCAGTAAGTCGCCCATTACCCAGTTGCTGGCCTGTTTCGGCTTATCGCAAAGTTTGACTACATCTTCATAATACTGGGCAAGTGCCTTATCAGCAGTAAGCACACCCGCATCGTACTCAGGTATCGAATAGTCTTTAATAAATCTCTCTCGCTTGGCTATCGGCAATTCCGGCAGCTCGCGGCGCAATTTTTCCACCCAGGCATTCTCAACAATGATCGGCACTAAATCGGGATCGGGGAAATAGCGGTAATCGTGAGCTTCTTCCTTGCTGCGCATGGGAATGCTGGTGCCCGAAGCATCATCCCAAAGGCGCGTTTCCTGCACAACCTTTCCACCGCTTTCCACAAGATATTGCTGCCGCTTAATTTCATACTCCAGCGCCCGCTGGACGTTTCGAAATGAATTCATGTTCTTTAGTTCCGCGCGAGTGCCGAATTCCTTCTGTCCGATGGGACGGATTGACACATTGGCATCGCAGCGAAAAGAACCTTCTTCCATATTGCCATCGCAAATTTCCAGATACACCAGAATTTCATGCAGGCGTTTTAAGTAGTCCGCCGCTTCCGCGGGTGATCGCATATCAGGCTCGCTGACAATTTCAATGAGTGGAACACCGGCGCGGTTCAAATCAACATAACTCACCGGATTATGCTCATCATGCATGAGCTTTCCTGCGTCTTCTTCCATGTGAATACGGGTCAAGCCGATTTTCTTTTGCGCTCCATCAACATCCAGAAAGACATAGCCATGCTCAGAAAGAGGATACGCAAATTGCGAAATCTGGTAGCCCTTGGGCAGATCGGGATAGAAATAATTTTTACGCGCAAAGCTGCACGATTTATTAATTACACAATTTGTCGCCAAAGACATCTTCATGGCGAACTCCACCACTTTTTTATTTAAAACCGGTAGAACCCCCGGCATCCCCAGGCAAACAGGGCAAGTATGGCTGTTGGGCGCTCCCCCGAATTTGGTGGAACAACCGCAAAAGATTTTTGTATCCGTTAAAAGCTGGGCATGGACTTCCAACCCGATAACTGTTTCAAACTCCATTATAACTTCGGCCTCCTTTTTTCAATTTGCGCGTTTTTCTCGTAAGCTGAGGCAATTTGAATTAATTTACCCTCTTCAAAGTGGCCGGCCAGAAACTGTACGCCGATGGGCAAGCCGCCTGCCGTAAAACCACAGGGGACAGAAATTCCCGGAATCCCCGCCAGATTGGTCGATATCGTGAAAATATCGGACAGATACATTTGCAGCGGATCGTCCGTTTTTTCACCGATTTTAAATGCCGGCGTGGGCGTTGTTGGCGTGAGGATTACATCGCATTTTTTCCAGGCCTCTTCAAAGTCCCGTTTGATCAAAGCCCGCACCTGGGAAGCTTTTCCGTAATACGCGTCGTAATAACCGGCGGATAATGCGTAAGTGCCGATCATGATTCTTCTTTTTACTTCAGCGCCAAATCCCTGCATGCGGGTTTTCTTATACATATCCAAAAGATCTCTGCCGTCTGATACTCTCAATCCGTACTTGACCCCCTCATAACGCGCCAGATTGGAGCTGGCTTCCGCCGGCGCGATAATGTAATAAACCGCCAGACAATACTGAGTATGAGGCAAAGAAATTTCTACCATCTTGCCGCCGCATTTTTCAATCACGCTAATGGCTTTTTGGATTGCCGCGCTTACTTCCGGATCGATGCCTTCAATAAAATATTCTTTGGGAATGCCTACTTTCCAACCCTTAATGTCCTGACCTGCAAACTGCCTATAGTCGGGCACTTCCGCTTGCACAGAAGTTGATTCTTTCTGATCAAAACCTGCCAGCACATTCATCATAATGGCGCAATCTTCCACATCCTTGGTGAAAGGTCCAATCTGATCTAGAGACGATGCAAAAGCAATCAAGCCAAAACGCGAAACACGGCCATAAGTTGGTTTCAAGCCGACAACGCCGCAAAGAGCAGCCGGCTGGCGGATAGAGCCGCCGGTATCAGAGCCAATGGAAGCAATGCATTCATCGGCGGCAACGGCCGTGGCTGACCCGCCGCTGGAACCGCCGGGGATGCGCGCCAAATCCCAAGGATTGCGGGTGGGGCCAAAATACGAAGATTCCGTGGATGAACCCATGGCAAACTCATCCATGTTAGCCTTACCGACAAACACAGCTCCGGCATCGCGCAGCTTTTCTACAACTGTCGCGTCGTAAGGCGGCACGAAGTTATGCAGTATATGTGAGCCGCAGGTAGTCGGAATGCCTTTAGTGCAGACAATGTCTTTGAGCGCGATAGGAATTCCTGTTAACGGTTTTATTTCTCCCTTTTTAATGTTCTCGTCGGCAATTGCTGCGGCGGCCAGCGCCTCATCTTTGAGCAGGCGGATGTATGAATGCACCCGATCTTCCACTGCGTCGATCCTTTGAAAAACTGACTCAGTGATTTTAACGGCTGATGCCTCGCCATTTTTTATTTTTTCCTGCAGTTCGTGAATTGTTAACTGATTTAGCTCCATAATCTCCTCAATCTATAACTTTAGGTACGCGAAAAAACTCGCCTCGCCCGTCCGGCGCATTGGCCAGAGACTTCTCCGTACCAATCGAATCCACTATCTTATCCTCGCGAAAAGCGTTAGTGACAGCAATCGCGTGGGTCATCGGCTCGACACCCGTCGTATCAATCTCATTGAGCTTGTCGATGTAGCCCAAAATATCGTTTAGCTGGGCGGTGAACTTTTCGGTTTCCTTATCGGTGACTTCCAGACGCGCCAGACGCGCCACATACTCAACTTCCTTAGTACTTAACTTCAATGGTGTCCCTCCCTATAATGCCTTCCAAAAAGGCTTGACTGTTGAAGTAACCTGCCGAATGAGCCGATCGGTTTCTTCATCAATATCCTGCTTTAGTGTAGAAAACTTTTCCTGCGAAAAGTGATTTTCATCCAGCATCTCTTCCAAAACACATTTTGCTGATTTGGCCAAACTCGCAACATGATAGCCTCCTTCCAGCACGGCTACAAAACGACTCTTGCAGCACTTATCGGCGATATTCAGCAATATCCGCGTCAAGGCGGCAAAGCCTTCGGGAGTTATCCGCATACCGCCCAAAGGATCATTAAAATGGGCATCAAACCCCGCGGATAAAAGTACTAATTGAGGTTTATATTCCAAAGCGATCGGTTCTAAAATTTTGCTAAATATGTTCACATAAGCCGCGTCTGCCGCCCCTGACTGCATAGGAACGTTGATCGTGAAGCCCTCGCCTTTACCCTGCCCAATTTCCTGCACACTTCCCGTACCCGGATAGTACGGGTACTGATGAGTGGAAAAATATAAGACCCGCGGTTCCTTATAAAAAATACTCTGAGTGCCATTGCCGTGATGCAAATCCCAATCGACTATCATAACTTTTTTCAGGCGATGTTTTAAAATTGCATGCATCGCTGCTATGGCAATATTATTAAAAATACAAAAACCGGCCGCGTTTTCCTTTCCCGCGTGATGACCGGGAGGCCGGACAAAGGCAAAAGCGTTGTTCACTTCGCCACCCAGCACTTGATCAACGGCATTACACACTCCGCCTGCAGCAAGCTTGGCGATGGAATAAGTATCCGGGCTGGTCATCGTATCGGGATCAAGCATGACGTAATCTTTGCCGGCCGTGCTCGCGATAAAATTAATATACGAAGGTGAATGGACAATGGCTATTTCATCATGTGTTGCTTCCCGTGCCTCGATTTGAGTGAACTTCCAGGACATTGCCGGATTATCCAGCATTTCGTAAATACCTGCCAGCCTCTCCGGACTTTCCGGATGGCATAAGCCGGCCGAATGCAACAAGTAACGTCTATCTGCGACAATGCCTGTTTTCCTGGGCATGCACCTTCCCCTTCCCGTAACACTTCGGGTCTGTACCACAAATGGTTTTAAAGCGCAAAATATTTCCCCGATTTTCTACATGCTATCCGCATTTTGTGGCCAAGATTGCCTTGACATAAAAGCCCGAGTTTTTTATAGTTCAAACATAAACAGGCAATCTCTTATCAAAATAATTTTGGAGGATTTATATGAGATCAAAATGTTTCTGGTATGCACTGATGGCAGGCGCGATTGGTTTGTGGATCACGGTAATTCTTGCCGCGATTTTAGTTCCATCCATTTCGATGTTCGCGAAGATTGTATTAATCGGCCTTGTAGCGCTTCACGCTATAGAATTTCCCCTTGCGTCAAAAAAAATATCAGCAAGAAAAGGTATTTCAGGACGTACTGCCTTCATCAAGACGATGCTTTTCGGTTTCACATGGTGGCTGGCTTTAAAAATGGGCATAATTGAAAAATAGTAAGCACGGGGAGCATATTACAACGGAATCAACCTGATATTCGATCTGCCCTTTACTAATTGCGCTAGCAAAAAACAGTGCTCGCAAAAAACATTGACAAAAACAGGATTCAATATATAGGGTAATGATACATTTTTAAGAGGAGTTGATAATCAATGTTTGGCATCGGTATGCAAGAGCTTATTATAATAGCTATAATAGCTCTGATCATCGTTGGCCCAAAAAAACTGCCGGACTTGGCTAAAACCCTGGGCAAAGGTTTTAGTGAATTCAAAAGGGCAACGGATGGAATGACCGATGACCTCAAAGAAACTCTGAAAGAAGATGAGAAAAGAGATGATGATGGGCTGAAAGATTCGCTTTTGTTGAAAAAGACTGTTGAAGAAGAAGCAGGCCCGGATCCAACCAAAAATGAAGCGAACAAATAATCCTCAAAGAATCTTCCCCGACTTTGTAAATTGAGAAAATAACTACACATATTTATGGAAACTATTGAAGATCACAAAATGTCCCTGACAGACCATTTAATGGAACTGCGCAAAAGACTTGTCCGCAGCGTAATTATCCTGCTTGTTGGTTTTGGCGCCTGTTATTATTATAAGGACTTCATTTTCGATATTGTAACCAGGCCGCTGGTACGCGTCCTGCCCCAAAAAAGTTATTTGATTTATACGGGGCTGACAGAAGCATTTTTCGTCTATATGAAGTTAGCATTTTTTGCATCGCTGATCATCACCTGTCCCTTAATTATTTATCAAATATGGAAATTCATCTCACCGGCGCTGCATTCGAAGGAAAAAAAATATGTGCTGCCTTTTGTATTTTTCTCTACATTACTCTTTGTCAGTGGTGTTTTGTTCGGCTATTTTGTAGCACTACCTCCGGCCTTTGAATTTTTTGTCAGCTTCAATAACCAGTATCTGCAGTCACTGATTTCATTTAGTGATTACATTTCTCTTTTCGTGACTTTTTTGCTAGGATTTGGTTTATCGTTTGAATTACCTGTATTTATGTTTTTTCTGGCCAAGTTGGGAATAGTAAATTCTTCAATGCTTGCTCGACAAAGAAAGTACGCGATTTTAGTTATTTTTATAGTGGCGGCGATTTTGACTCCTTCACCCGATGCGTTAAGTCAGGTATTAATGGCAATACCCTTGATGTTTCTTTATGAAGTGAGTATATTCATCACGAAATTTGCCGGAAAGAAAAAAGTGGATTCTGAAATTACAAATAATGAATAGTAAATGGTGAAATGATGCCTGTAATAAGCCAAGATGATTATGAATTACAAGAAGCGAAAAAGCACAAGAGGATTATTGCCAAATTACTTGGCTTAATTGTTTTAATCCTGGTTGTAACAATAGGTGGAACGATAACCTACTACGCGATAACAATTGATCTTCCGGGAATTGACACTCTGAAGGATTACCGCCCCATCATTGCTTCCAGTGTTTATGACGAAAACAACAAACGGATTGATGATTTCTTTCTTGAAGATAGAAAAATTATCACGCTGCCAGAGATTCCAAAAGCAGTTAAGGATGCTTTTATCGCCGCAGAAGATTCACGCTTTTATCAGCATAAAGGTTTTGACGTACAAAGCATTTTTCGCGCGCTGTTTAAGAATTTTGAAGCCGGATACATTGTGCAGGGCGGCAGTACCATTACGCAGCAAGTTGCTAAGCTTATATATTTGTCACCCGAAAAAAAATATATCAGAAAAATCAAAGAGGCGATTCTCTCTTATAAAATAGATAGATATCTGACTAAAGATGAAATCTTAAGTTTATATTTAAACCAGATTTATCTAGGGCATGGCACTTACGGAATAGAATCAGCATCATTTGGTTACTTCGGGAAAAGCTCAAAAGAGCTGACTCTGCCGGAAGCAGCAATGCTTGCCGGACTGCCCAAAGCGCCAAGTACTTATTCGCCTTTTCTCTATTTTGAAAGATCAAAACAGCGGCAGGCATACGTTCTTTCGCGTATGGTGGAAGATAAATATATAACACAAGAAGAAATGGACAGGGCGGTTAATGTTCCCCTGATGTTGCGCGATATTAAGCCAAAAGATAAAATAGCCGCTTATTTTGTGGAGCACGTTCGTCGTTATGTTCAGGAAAAATACGGGGCTGACGTCCTGTACAAAGAAGGTCTTTCTATCTATACAACATTGAATCTGGAGGCGCAAGAAGCAGCGCGGGACGCCCTGGAAAAAGGTCTCTCAGAACTGGAAGACAGAGAAAAGTATGAACGCGGGCTTGTTCAAGGGGCGATTTATTGCATGGATGTAAAAACAGGAGCCATTCGCGCTATGGTTGGCGGCCGTGATTTCAGTAAAAGTGAATTCAACCGCGCTACCCAATCCCGCCGTCAGGCCGGTTCCGCCTTTAAACCGCTTATTTATACTGCCGCATTTGATAAAGGAATGAATCCCTCAACGCGATTTATAGATTCACCTATTGTCATTGAAGATCCGTCCCAAGATGACGGGCTCTGGAAACCGAAAAATTTTGATGACAAATTTCTTGGGCCGATTACGATGCGCACGGCGCTTGTTCAATCCCGTAATATTGTTACTATCAAAATTTTACAGGAAATCGGTGTCGAATATGCCGCATCTTACGCAGAGAACATGGGCATAACCTCGCCGGTCGGCCGCAACTTGTCACTTGCGCTGGGATCATCAGGAGTTACCTTGCAGGAACTCGTCAACGCCTACGGTGTTTTGGCAAACGGTGGTAAAAAAGTTACTCCTTTTTTCATTAAGAAAATTGTTGATCGGACCTGCTCTGTATTTGAATAGACGATAGTAAAATCAGATCAAGTTATTGACGCGCGTATTGCCTTTATGACATCTTACGTTATGCGTGATGTTGTTGAAAGCGGCACAGGCCGTCGGGTAAGGGGCTTAGGCCGTCCGGTTGCAGGAAAGACCGGAACTACCAACGATATTCGCGATGCCTGGTTCATCGGGTTTACCCCATCGCTCATTGCGGGAGTTTGGATCGGATTTGATCAGGAAACAACTTTGGGGAAAAATGAGGTGGGCGGAAGGGCGGCAGCGCCTGTTTGGCTTTATTTTATGGAAAAGGCTCTGCAACATTCACCGGTAGAGGCTTTCCCCACGCCTGAAGGAATAGTCTTTGTCAAGGTTGATCCCAAAACAGGCCTGGTGGCTGGCAGCTCAGACAAGGGAGCAATTTACGAAGCTTTCCTGGATAGTGCGCCGCCGAAAGAAAAGTCTGGCAGTATGACTGAAGAAAAAGAAGATTTATTCCGATAATGTTATAATGACACTTGACAAATAATTTGTTTATCGGTAAAAGAATAAAAAATTCAACAGGAAGAAATTATGTTTCTTAAAGCTTTAGAAGGTGGCATAACACAGATACTGCCCAGCGTATTAGTACTGGTAGTAGTCGTACTTACGGGGTCTGCCGCTCTGTATCTTTAGGAAACAAAAATAAAAGATACAAGCCGCAGACCCCGAAAAGTCTGCGGCTTTGTTATTTTGTCAACAAAGCCGCTTTTTGAAAAAAACAGCGGCTTTTTTAATGAGACTCGAATTTCAGAAACGCAGTGCGCTGAAATTCGTAAGCCGAATTAATGAAACTCAGATATTACAAACGTAGTGCAGTAATATCTGCAAGTTGAATTATCCCTAGCCGAAGGCCTTGGGATATCCCCGAAGCGCAGCACCCTGAAGGGTATCTGCGACTTAGTCGGATCTGAGACTCAACTTTCAAAAGCGTAGCGGGATTTAGCGTAAGATTACTATTTAAAGCATATACTCCGGAGGGCGTAAGATATGAAGTTAAAAGGAACACAAATACTGCTTAAGGCACTGGAAGAAGAAAAAGTTGATATAATCTTCGGGTATCCTGGCGGAGCCGTCCTGGACATTTACGATCAGCTTTATAAAAGCACAATGAAACACATTTTAGTCCGCCATGAACAAGGGGCAGTGCATGCCGCTGACGGCTATGCCCGCGCTACCGGAAAAGTTGGTGTGTGCCTGGTTACATCAGGCCCCGGCGCCACTAATACAGTTACCGGCATTGCCACGGCAAATATGGATTCCATCCCGCTTGTCGTATTTACAGGGCAAGTTCCCACGGGGCTTATCGGCAATGATGCTTTTCAGGAATGCGATATCACAGGCATAACACGTCCCTGCACCAAGCATAATTTTCTGGTGCGCAGCATTGAGGATCTGGCGACGACGATTAAAGAAGCGTTTCATATTGCCCGTTCGGGAAGGCCGGGACCGGTTCTTATTGACTTGCCCAAAAATGTGATGGCCGCGGAAACAGATTATGATCCGGCCAATATAAAAATCCGCAATTACGAAGTGGCGCATAAACCGGCCCCCAAGAAGATGGCCAACGTCTTTGAAATGTTGAGTGCTGCTAAAAAACCTTTATTTATGACCGGCGGCGGCGTTATCCTTGGCAAGGCCTCAGCGTTGCTTACTGAACTTGCCAGAAAATACCAGATTCCCGTTACAGGCACCTTGATGGGTCTTGGCTCTTTTCCGGGAAGCGATCCGCTGTGGTTGGGCATGCTGGGGATGCACGGTACTTATTATGCAAATATGGCCATCAGCCACTGTGATTTGCTTATTGCCGTTGGCGTCAGATTTGACGATAGAGTCACAGGCACCATTGAAACATTTGCCGCCAACGCCAAGATTGTCCAAATTGATATTGATCCTTCTTCCATTAATAGAAATGTTGTTGTTGATTTGCCGATAATCGGGGATACAAAATCAACACTTACGGATATGATCAATTTCTTAGCCGAGCACAATTATGCGCAGGCAACAGAGGAGAGGCAGGAATGGCTAGGACAGATTGCTAAGTGGAAGGAAAATGTACCGCTGACATATTGTCAAAACGGTAAGGAAATTAAGCCGCAGCAGGTAATTGAAACGCTGCACAAATTAACGAAAGGCGACGCGATTATAACTACCGAAGTCGGCCAAAATCAGATGTGGACGGCGCAGTTTTTTCCTTTTGATCATCCCAATACTTTCATTACTTCGGGCGGATTGGGAACGATGGGTTTTGGGTTGCCTGCGGCAATTGGCGTCAAATGCGCATTCCCTGATAAACAGGTGGTGGATATAGCCGGTGATGGCAGCATCCAGATGAATATACAGGAACTAGCCACTGCCGCGCAACACAAAATTAATGTAAAAATAGTCCTTTTGAACAATGGTTACCTGGGAATGGTTCGCCAGTGGCAGGAATTGTTTTACGAAAAACGCTATTCGCACACAGATATGACTTACGCCCCTGACTTTGTGAAACTGGCCGAAGCATTCGGCGTTGTCGGTTTGCGTGCTACTAAACCGGAAGATGTGGAATCTGTTCTCAAACAGGGGCTATCGCTGAATTGCCCGGTGCTAATGGATTTTCGGGTATCACGTGAAGAATGCGTATATCCCATGGTGCATCCGGGAGATTCAATCAGCAATATGTCGTTGGGTAGCAGAGAAATGATCAACTAATTTTTGTATAGAGGTGATAGAAAATGGAAAAAAAGGAACATATAATTTCAATACTTGTTCACAACAAGCCGGACGTGTTGGCCCGAATTGCCGGAACGTTGGGCGGTAAAGGCTATAACATCGAAAGCCTCTGCGTGAATGCGACAACTCAATACGAAATATCAAAAATAGTTATGACTACCGTGGGCTCTCAGGAGACTGTGACCCGTATTGAAAACCAATTGCAAAGGCTTGTTGATGTCATTACCGTCGATGATTTAACCAATGTGGAATCAATTCATCGTGAACTAATTCTTGTCCGCCTGAATTTAACAGCCGACAGAAAAGAGCAAATAAAGAAAGCCGTTGACACAAACAAATGGAAAGTAATAGTGTCCGCGGACACATATTTGATCCTGGAAATAACCGGCGATAAGTCGCAAATTGATTTCGCTCTTGCGCGTCTGGCGCCGCTCGGGATCGCAGATATAACAAGAACCGGGATTATTGCGTTGAACTTGGAAAATTAAATTATCATCCCACGCAGCTTCGTGCGTGGGTAATTCGACTTACCAATTACGATACGCCTATAGTGACCTTCAGGTTATTCGCTTTCGTAATTGGAGTCTCATTAAAATCATAGGGGGTTATTATGGCAAAAATTAGTTTTGGCGGCGTTCTGGAAGATGTCATCACGTCGGAAGAGTTTTCTCTGAAAAAAGCTCAGGAAGTTTTAAAAAATGAAATAGTGGCGGTGATCGGTTACGGTGTTCAGGGTCCGGCACAGGCTTTTAATATGAAAGATAACGGCATCAATGTTATCATCGGACAACGTGAAGAAAATAAAAAGACCTGGGACAAGGCTATAGCCGATGGTTGGGTGCCCGGGAAAACTCTTTTCTCCATTGAAGAAGCAGTAAAGCGTGGTACAGTTATTCAGTATCTGGTTTCCGATGCCGCCCAGATGATGATCTGGCCCAGGATTAAGGAAAATCTGAAAAAAGGCGACGCTCTTTATTTTTCCCATGGCTTCTCCATTGTGTATAAAGAGCAAACAGGTGTCGTTCCGCCTGATTTTGTGGATGTTATTTTAGTTGCTCCTAAAGGTTCCGGCACATCAGTCCGCCGTAATTTTCTTGACGGCAGCGGCATTAACTCAAGCATTGCCGTGCATCAGGATGCAACCGGTCGCGCTATGGAAAGAACAATTGCACTGGGTATTGCTATTGGTTCCGGGTTCCTTTTTCCGACCACTTTCCAGATGGAAGTGTACAGCGATTTGACCGGTGAGCGTGGCGTGCTGATGGGCGCGCTGGCCGGCATGATGGAGGCGCAATACGCTGAATTGCGTAAACATGGCCACACACCCAGCGAAGCCTTCAACGAAACAGTCGAAGAATTGACTCAAAGCCTGATTCGCCTGGTGGCGGAAAACGGCATGGATTGGATGTACGCTAATTGCTCAACGACTGCGCAAAGAGGGGCGCTGGATTGGCGGCCTAAATTCCGCAAAGCCGTGGAACCTGTATTTGCCGAACTTTACGATGCTGTTGCCACAGGCAAAGAAACGGCTATTTCTCTTAAAGCCAACAGCGCTCCAGACTATCGGGTAAAATTGGAGGAAGAACTCAAAGAAATACGGGACTCCGAATTGTGGCAGGCAGGTGCCGCCGTGCGCGCACTGAGACCGGATAGAAGAAAGAAATAAGGGAGAAGACAATGAGAAGCGATCTCATGAAAAAGGGTTTTGAGCGGGCGCCACATCGTTCGCTTTTTAAGGCGATGGGCTACACGGATGAAGAAATTGCCAGGCCACTGATCGGTGTGGTCAATTCGGCAAATGAAATCATTCCCGGACACATCCAGCTGGATTTAATTACCCAGGATGTCAAAGCGGGAATCCGCATGGCTGGAGGAACACCGGTGGAATTTCCGGTAATCGGTGTTTGCGATGGCATCGCGATGGGACATGCCGGCATGAAATATTCGCTTGCCAGCCGCGAGCTGATTGCCGATTCCATTGAGATCATGGCAATGGCTCATCCTTTTGACGCGCTTGTTTTCATCCCTAACTGCGATAAGATTATTCCGGGCATGCTCATGGCCGCGCTGCGCCTCAATATCCCCGCTATTTTTATCAGCGGCGGACCGATGCTGGCAGGAAAACTTCACGGTAAGGCCGTTGACCTCATTAGTGTTTTTGAAGGTGTCGGCGCTGTCAAAGCCAAAAAGATGACCGCTGCCGCGTTAAAGCAACTGGAAGATTGCGCCTGCCCGGGCTGCGGATCCTGTTCCGGCATGTACACGGCCAACTCCATGAACTGTGTCACAGAAGCATTGGGTTTGGGGTTGCCTGGCCATGGAACTATTCCTGCGGTGCTGGCTGCCCGTCACCGCCTGGCCAAACATGCTGGCATGAAAATAATGGATTTGCTCAAGAAGGGAATCAAGCCGCGCGATATCTGCACGCTTGCCGCTTTCAAAAACGCCATTGCTGTGGATATGGCGCTGGGCTGTTCCACCAATACTGTTTTGCATATTCCCGCCATCGCCCATGAGGCGGGAATTCAGCTCGATTTGAACCTATTTAACAAAATCAGTGAGAAAACTCCGAATCTTTGCAAACTGAGTCCCGCAGGTCATCACCATATTGAAGATCTGGATACGGCAGGGGGCATTCAGGCCGTGATGAAAGTGATTAGTACCCTTGGTGTCATTGATGATAAAGCAATCACCGTCACCGGTAAAACTGTTGGCGCTAATTTAAAGGCCGCCCGTGTTTTAGATAACGAAGTCATCCGCCCATTGAAAAATCCCTACTCACAACAAGGCGGCATTGCCATTTTACGCGGCAATCTCGCGCCGGACGGGGCGGTGGTGAAACAATCCGCGGTGGCTCAGCCGATGCAGGTAAACGATGGCAAAGCCCGCGTGTTTGATTGTGAAGATGACGCAATTGCCGCGATTATGGATGGAAAAATTAAAGGCGGTGATATTGTAGTTATCCGTTACGAAGGCCCCAAAGGCGGCCCGGGGATGAGAGAAATGCTCTCACCCACATCAGCGATAGTTGGTATGGGACTGGATAAAACAGTGGCTCTTTTGACTGACGGCCGTTTCAGTGGTGGCACGCAAGGCGCGGCAATTGGTCATATCTCACCCGAAGCAGCCGAAGGCGGCCCTATCGCGCTGGTGAAAGAAGGCGATATCATCGCCATCGATATTCCGGCCAAAAAGCTGAATTTGAAAGTTAGTGATGAGGAATTAGCCAGGCGCAAAGCGGCGTGGAAGCCGAAGCAACCGGCAATCACCATAGGTTATCTGGCACGCTACGCTAAGCTGGTGACTTCCGCATCAACGGGGGCAATTTTTAAGGACTGATACATATTTTAGGAATGTGCTGCCATCATCCGTAGCAACCGGGCTATTATGGGCAACCGGGAATAATTTCTGAGCTTAGAATGTTCATGACACTTAAACATAGGATGAAGCTTTACAGGAGGAAATAAAAGCGTGAAGGCAGACATATCTTCCTGCTATACGTACCAAGTATCTGTTTGACAGATAAATAGATATTGGTCAT